>NZ_CEEDHK010000009.1:190603-245583 GCF_979254655.1 Pseudomonas sp. AC229 | reverse complement strand
AGGGGGTTGAGCGGCCGGGAGCCGCGAAAGGCGTGTCGGGCCAAGGATGGCCCGTCTCGCCGTGCCCCCGGAGCGGCGACGGAGCGAGGGAAGTCGGAGCGCAGCGTAGACCCAAGGTAGGGGCTAGCGTTTTTGGTTACTTTTGTCGCAATGACAAAAGTGACTCGCGCGTAAGGCGCGAAACAAAAACGCTCAGCACACACGGTAATGAATACTTTCGCCGATCTACCGTGTACGGCTTGAAATACTGGATCCCCGCGTTCGCGAGGATGACGGAAGATTTGATAACAATCAGTGCTCGACGAAACATTCTGGATCCCGAATCGTCGGACCGCCGCCTGCGCGGGAATGACGGATGTTTTTCTGAGTAAGCGGTCGCGCGCTTCAAATCCCCTCCAACACCTCCCCCAACACCCGAATCCCCGGCCTGATGCGCTGCGCATCAATCGCATGAAACCCCAAACGCATAAAATTCGCCGGCACATGCTGGCCAAAGAAAAACTGCGCCCCCGCCTCAATCAACACACTGCGCTGCGCCGCCGCCCACGCCAATTTCTGCGTATCCACACCCGCCGGCGCCGCCAGCCAAAAAGCGCTGGCGCCCGGGCTGCCCACCGGTTCGCAGCTGGGCAATTCTTCGCGCAACGCTTCGCTCAATGCCTCCCGCCGCCGCGCATGTTCTTCACGGAAGCGGCGCAGGTGGGCGTCGTAATGCCCTTGGGCGAGAAACTCCGCCAGCATCCGCTGGTTGTTCAGTGGCGGGTGCCGGTACATCAGCCGACGCAGCGCGCGAAGCTCGTCGATCAATTCGGCATCGGCCACCAGATACCCCATGCGCAAGCCGGGCGAAAAGGCTTTCGACAGGCTGCTCAGGTAAATCACCCGGCCCTGGCTGTCGCTGGCTTTAAGCGCCGGCTGTGGGTGGTTGTCGAGGTTCAGTTCGGCGTCGTAGTCGTCTTCGATCAGCACCTGGTCGTGCTCGCGAATGTGCGCCAGCAACTGCGTGCGGCGTTCGGCGCTCATGGCGATGCCGGTCGGTACTTGATGGCCGGGCGTCACGTAGAGGTATTCGCAGTCGTTCAGGCGCGAGTCGACCACCAGCCCTTCGCGGTCGATGTCTTGCAACTGCACGTGCGCGCCCTGCAGGTCGAAGATGCTCAGGGCGTCGCGAAAGCCAGGGTTTTCCACGGCCACTTTTACGCCTTTGCCCATTAGCAAGGTGGCGAGCAGGTACAGCGCGTTCTGCGAGCCGAGGGTGACCAGAATTTCATCGGCGCGCGCCCAGATGCCACGTTTGGGCAGTACGCGGGTGCGCAGTTGTTCGATGAGCATTTCATCGTCACGGTCGAAGCGGTCGCGCAGCCAACCTTGGTCGCGCTCGCTGCGCAACGTATTGCGCGACACCTCGCGCCAGCGCTCCAGCGGGAACAGGTCGCGAATCGGTTGGCCGTAAATAAAGGGGTAGGTAAAGCCGGCCCAGTTGCTGGGGCGCAGCACGCCGTGCTTCAGGCTGGGCTGCATCTTGAAACGCGCGGCCCAATTCGGTGCACGCTCGGTGCCGCCACTGTCGGCGTGTTCGGGTTGGCGCTGCGGAGTCATGCGCAGCACGCTGTCGTCGAAGTCGGCGCCGCAGTAGTCCGGGTGCAGGTAATAGCCGCTGCGCGGGCGGCTGATCAGGTAGCCGTTGTCGAGCAGGCTTTCGTACACCAGCGCCACGGTGTTGCGTGAAACCGAGAGCTGTTGCGACAGCTTGCGGCACGAGGGCAACGGTTCATCCGCGGGAAAGCCGCCGCCCAAAATGGTCGATACCAGCGACTCGCGCAGTTGCTCTTGCAGGCCTCGCTGATGGTCGAAAGACAGATGAAATAAATGATCGATCATGGTCGTTCCACTCGCTTGCCGACCGAGGAACTTTGCAATTAGCGCGCCACGATTTTCGCCTCGCGCACTGGCCAGTCGAATGGCCAAAACTGCCCCTATCCCCTCGCTTCCAGCGCTCTCTATGGTGAATACCAGCCAACCCGAAGGCCCGTTTAAAAGTGGCCAGGCTCACCCTTCAAGACAACTGGAGCAGCACTTATGAAGCACACGAACAACGGTTCGCTGGCCCTCAAATCGCTTGGCCTGTTGCGCAAGCTGACCCTCGCCACGCTCGTGCTGAGCGCCCCGTTCGCCCACGCCGATCTGGACGAGGTGAAAAGCAAAGGCGTGCTCACGGTTGCGACCGAGGATGACTACGCGCCGTTCAATTTTATCGTCGACGGCAAGCCCGAC
Organism: Pseudomonas sp. AC229; assembly: GCF_979254655.1. Lineage (NCBI taxonomy): Bacteria > Pseudomonadati > Pseudomonadota > Gammaproteobacteria > Pseudomonadales > Pseudomonadaceae > Pseudomonas > Pseudomonas sp. AC229. The sequence continues at coordinate 243,309 of NZ_CEEDHK010000009.1, read as the reverse complement.
GGTTTCCACAAGGAGCTGCTCGAAGACTTGGTGGCCTACGCCAAGGAACAGAAGATCGACGTGAAGCAGGACATCCTGCCGTGGACGGGTCTGCTCGCCTCGGTGTCGTCCGGCCAGTACGACGTGGCCTTCACTGGCGCCCTGGTCACCGACGAGCGCCTGCGCGTGTTCAACTTCACCCCGCCGTTCGCCAGCGCCCAGCACTATTACGTCAAGCGCGCCGACGACAAGAGCCTGAGCGACATCGCCAGCCTGTGCGGCAAAACCGTCGGCGTACAAGCCGGCAGCGCCCTGCTGGCGCGCTTGCCAGAGCTGAAGGCGATGATGAAAGAAAAAGGCTGCGAGATGGGCAAAGTGGTGGAGTACCAATCCTACCCAGAGGTGTACGCCGACCTCGCCAACGGCCGCCTGGACTACGCCGTCAACGCGCTGATTTCGGTGAACGATTTGATCAAGACCCGTGGCGACACCTTCGCCAAAGGCATCCCGGTTTCCGGCCCTGGCTTTGCCGCTTGGCCAATGCCGAAGAACAGCCCGGAGCTGCTGAAATTCCTCACTGGGTTTATGGACAAGGTGCGCGGCAATGGCCGTTTGGCGGCGCTGCAAACCAAGTGGTTCGGTGAGGCGTTCCCGGATATGCCGAAAGAGCCGATTACCAATGTGGAGCAGTTTCATAAATTGGCGGGGATGTAAGGACACGGATATCCAACCCTTAGACCCGTCATTCCCGCGAAGGCGGCGGGGATAACGGCGGGTTGGTGGGGATCGGGGATGTATGAACGCAGGTATCAAACCCCGTACATCCGTCATCCTCGCGAACGCGGCGGTCCGACGATTCGGGATCCAGAGTGGAGCGTCGTGCGCCGTTCTCCTGACAGATTCTGGATCCCCGCCTGCGCGGGAATGACGGTGGGTTGGTTGGAATCTGCGAATGAACGTACCCAACCCGCCCAAGGCCACCCCCACCTGGCCCCCGCTTTGCTTCTCTTTCCCCAAGCCTTGAAAACCACCCCGGTCTGGCTCGCATTAACCCCTGTTGTAAATAAGGAGCCGAGGCATGAACGCTCAAGCCTGGTTGTTGCTGTTGGAAGGCGCCTGGACCACGTTGTGGCTCTGCGGTATCGCCATTTCCATCGGCGTTGTGTTGGGCCTTGGCGTGGCGCTGTTGCGCATGGCCAAGATTCCGTTTGTGGAGCAATTGCTGGTGCTCTACATCAGCCTGGCGCGCGCCACGCCGCTGGTGACCTTTGTATTGTTCCTGTTTCTGTCGGCGCCGATGTTTGGCATCAACATGAACCGCAACACCGCAGCCATCGTCGCCATGACGCTGAACACCGCCGCCTTTAATGCGGAGATATGGCGCGCGGCGTTTATGAGTTTTTCCCGCGACCAGCGTGAAGCTGCGCTGGCCTGCGGCATGACCGGCGGGGTGTTTTTCCGCCGCATCATGCTGCCGCAGATGATCACCAGCAGCTTGCCCGGCCTGGTCAATGAGATGTCGTTTCTGATCAAGGGCAGCCCGGCGATTGCGGTGATCGGCATCGTCGATCTCACCCGCGTGACCAACCGAATTTCGGCCGTCACCTACGAACCGCTACCGCCCATTCTGTGCGCCGCCTTGCTGTACATGCTGATCATCAGTGTGCTGCTCAAGCTGCAAGCGATGGCGGAAAAGAAAGCCAACCGACTGGCCATGTAAGGGAGGCTCGCTATGACCGAATGGACGATTTTGTGGGAAGCGCGCGAGACCTTCGTCAACGGCCTGATCGGCACGCTGGTGCTGTTCGTGTTGTCGACGCTGTGCGCGTTTGTGCTGGGCTGCCTGGCGGTGTATCGCCTGGAGGAAGGCGACCGTATCTCCTGGGTGATTCGCGCCTTGATGAACCTGATGCGCACCCTGCCGTTTCTGATTCTGGCCTACCTGCTCTACTACGGTTTGCCGCAATTGGGCGTGCGCCTGGACGCCTGGACCGCCGGGTTTATCGCGCTGGTGATTTACCACGCGGCCTACTTTGGCGAAATTCTGCGTGGCAGCCGGTTGGTGATGCCAGCCGGTTACGTCGAAGCGGCCAAGGCGCACGGCTTTACGCCGGGCTGGCTGTTCTGGCGCATCATCCTGCCGCAGCTGGTGATCAAGACCCGGCCGTTGCTGGGCAACCAACTGATCATCGCGCTGAAAGACACCGCGTTCCTGACCATCATCACCGTGCAGGAATTGACGGCCGCCGCCAACTCGGCGCAGTCCACCTACTTCATTCCAACCCAGGCGTTTGTGCTGGTGATCATCCTGTATTGGTTGATCAGCATCGGCCTGGAATTCGCACTCAAATGGGCCGGTCGCTTCGGCGCCAAACGAGGTTTTGATTATGTCTAACGCCCCGGCGGCGCCTGCCGTCAGCATCAAGCGCATGTCCAAGAGCTTTGGCGATATCGAGGTGTTGCGCGATATCGATCTGGAAGTAAACAAGGGCGAAGTGGTGAGCGTGCTGGGCTCCAGCGGCTCTGGTAAATCCACCATGCTGCGCTGCATCAACTGGCTGGAAGTACCTGATCGCGGCAGCATTCATATTGCCGGGCAACGCATCGGGGTGAATGAGGAAGCCGGCCGCAAAATGACCAACAAAGAGCTGGCCACGCTGCGCGCCAAGACCGGCATGGTGTTCCAGGGCTTCAATTTGTGGCCGCACCTGAGCGTGATTCAAAACGTGATGGAAGCGCCCATTTATGTGAAGGGCATGCCCAAGGACCAGGCCCGCGCCATTGCCGAACAGTTGCTGGAAAAGGTCGGCATGAGCGAGCGCAAAGACGCCTACCCGTTTACCCTGTCCGGCGGTCAGAAGCAGCGCGTGGCCATCGCCCGAGCGCTGGCGATGAGCCCGGAGGTAATATTGTTCGACGAGCCCACCTCCGCCCTGGACCCCGAGCGGGTCGGCGAGGTGTTGCAGGTGATGAAAAACCTGTCGAGCGAGGGCTACACCATGATCGTGGTCACCCACGAAATGGAATTCGCCCGTGCCGTGTCGGACCAAGTGGTGTTTCTGGAAAAAGGCCTGATCATCGAAAAATCGGCTCCTGCAAAATTCTTCAGCAACCCCGACACCGAGCGGGTGCGCAAATTTCTCGAGCTGTCGCACTGACCGCTCCATCAAGTCTCCGTGAAGACGAGGTAAACATGAGCAAGGTGGTATTTATCACAGGCGCAACATCGGGTTTTGGTCGGGCCACCGCACGGCGTTTCGCCGAAGCGGGCTGGTCGCTGGTGCTCAGCGGGCGCCGCGAAGAACGGCTGATCGAGTTGCAAAAAGAACTGGCCGCCAAGGTGCCGGTGCATATCGCGGTACTCGACGTCCGTGACGCCGCGGCCGTGCAGCAAATGGTCGACGACCTGCCCGAAGGTTTCCGCAATATCCGCAGCCTGATCAACAACGCCGGGCTGGCACTGGCGCCGGAGCCAGCGCAAAAGGTGGCCCTGGAAGACTGGCACACCATGATCGACACCAACATCACCGGCCTGGTCAACGTCACCCACGCGGTGCTGCCAAAGCTGCTGGAAACCGGCAAAGGCGCGAGCATCGTCAACATCGGCTCGGTGGCCGGCGAGTGGCCGTATCCGGGCGGCCATGTGTATGGCGCGAGCAAGGCGTTCGTTAAACAGTTCAGCTACAACCTGCGCTGCGACCTGATCGCCACCGGCGTACGCGTCACCGACATCGCCCCCGGCATGGCCGAAACCGAATTCACCCTGGTGCGCACCAAAGGCAACCAGGCGGCGTCCGACGCCATGTACGGCACCACCACGCCGCTGAGCGCCGAGGACATCGCCGAGCAGATTTACTACGTGGCGAGTTTGCCGGATCACATCAACATCAACCGGCTGGAAATTATGCCGAGTCGGCAGGCGTGGTCGGCGTTTGCGGTGGATCGGGATAAGTAAGGCTGCGTTGGCGTGGATTAAACGCCGTCATGCGCGAGGCGGGGATTGTGGCGGCGTGCATCGTTCCCGCCGAGATTCTGGATCCCCGCGTGCGCGAGGATGACGGTGGGGGGTTAGAGATGCAGGCCATCCTGACACAGCGCGTCACCAAAACCTCCGTCATCCTCGCGCACGCGGGGATCCAGAGTTTTGGATCAGCGTGCGATCCCGAACCCCACTTCATAGCCCCCTCGCTCCGCCAGACCGACCTTCCCCCCTTGACCTTCCCCTCCGGTCAAGGTTGATGCTATGGGCGAACTCACTGGAGACCGCCCATGTCCAGCACCCAAGCGTTCGACTTACCCATTCAAGGCATGACCTGCGCCGGTTGCGCCGGTCGTGTCGAGCGCGCGTTGCAAGCCGTGCCCGGCGTAGCCCAGGCCAGTGTCAACCTGGCCACCGAACACGCGCGCATCACCGCCAGCCCCGACGCCCTGCCGCGTTTACTGGAAGCGGTGCACGCCGCCGGCTACAAAGTTGGCAGCCAGCGTATCGAACTCGCGCTCACCGGCATGACCTGCGCGGGTTGTGCCGGGCGCATCGAGCGCGCCCTGGCGCAAGTGCCAGGCGTAAGCGCCGTTAGCGTCAACCTGGCCACCGAGCGTGCGAGCGTTGAGGTGGTGGGCACCGTTGAACCGTCCGCATTGATCGCCGCCGTCGCCACCGCCGGCTACGGCGCCAGCACGCTTGGCGATACCGCCCCGCCCAACACCCTGCAACGCGAACGCTGGACGGTGATCATCGCCCTGGCGCTCTGCGTGCCGCTGCTGGCGCCAATGCTGCTGGAGTGGTTTGGCCTGCACTGGATGCTGCCGGCCTGGGCGCAGTTCGCGTTGGCCGCGCCGGTGCAGTTCATCTTTGGCGCGCGTTTTTATGTGGCAGCGTTCAAGGCCGTGCGCGCCGGCGCCGGCAATATGGATTTGCTCGTGGCCCTCGGCACCAGCGCCGCCTTTGGCCTGAGTGTTTATCAGTGGTGGGCCGCGCCCGCCGGCACGCTGCCGCATTTGTATTTCGAAGCGGCGGCCGTGGTCATCAGCTTGGTGCTGCTGGGCAAATACCTGGAAAGCCGCGCTAAGCGCCAGACCGCCAGCGCCATCCGCGCCTTGGAAGCGCTGCGCCCGGACAGCGCCGTGCGAGTGCGTGATGGCATTGAAGAAACTGTCTCCATCACCGCGCTAGAGGTGGGCGATCTGATTGTGGTGAAACCCGGCGAGCGCTTCGCCGTGGATGGCGAGGTGGTAGACGGCCAAAGCCATGCCGACGAAGCGCTAATCACTGGCGAAAGCCTGCCGCAAGCCAAGCAGCCTGGCGACCGCGTGACCAGCGGCGCCATTAACGGCGAAGGCCGCTTGCTGGTACGCACGCAAGCCTTGGGCGGCGAAACGGTGCTGGCCCGCATCATTCGGCTGGTGGAAGACGCTCAGGCCGAAAAAGCGCCGATTCAGCATCTGGTTGATCGCGTCAGCCAGGTGTTTGTGCCGGTGGTGCTGGTCGCTGCCCTGCTCACTCTGGCCGCCTGGCTGTTGGCGGGCAGCGGTGTGGAAACCGCGCTGCTTAACGCCGTGGCAGTTTTGGTCATCGCCTGCCCGTGTGCCCTGGGTTTGGCCACGCCGACGGCAATCATGGCCGGCACCGGCGTGGCGGCCAAACACGGCATTTTGATTAAGGATGCCCACGCCTTAGAAATCGCCCACCAGGTCAGCGTGGTCGCTTTCGACAAAACCGGCACGCTCACGTCGGGCTCCCCGCGCGTGGTGCATGTGCAGGCCAGCGGTGCTGAAAACGAGTTGCTCAGCTTGGCCGGCGCGCTGCAACGCGGCAGCGAACATCCTTTGGCCAAAGCGGTATTGGCAGCGTGCGAAGAGCGCGACGTGCCAATGCTCCCAGTCAGCGCCAGTCGAGCGCTGGCCGGACGCGGCATTGCCGGCACCGTGCAAGGCCGTCAGTTGGCGTTGGGTAATCGCCGTCTGCTGGAAGAAAGCCAAATGCCCGGCGAGCAGTTCGACGCCCAGGCCCGCGCCTGGGAAACCGAAGGCCGCACCGTGTCGTGGCTACTGGAACTGCAACCGAACCGGCAGGTACTCGGCGTGCTGGCCTTTGGCGACAGCCTGAAACCGGGCGCCGCTGCGGCTATCGCCGCCTTGCGCGAACGGCAGATTACCTGTCACCTGATCAGCGGCGACAATGCCGGCAGCGCGCAGGCAGTGGCGACTGCGCTGGGCATCGACTCGGTGCATGCGCAGGTATTGCCGGGAGAAAAGTCGACGCTGATCAATGGCCTTAAACGGCAGGCCACGGTGGCGATGGTCGGCGACGGCATCAACGACGCCCCGGCGCTGGCGGCTGCCGACGTGGGCATCGCCATGGGCGGCGGCACCGATGTGGCCATGCACGCGGCCGGCATCACGCTGATGCGCGGCGACCCGCGTCTGGTGGCCGCCGCGCTGGATATCAGCCGGCGCACCTATGCGAAGATTCGGCAGAATCTGTTCTGGGCATTTATCTATAACGTGGTCGGCATTGCGCTCGCCGCCTTCGGCCTGCTCAACCCGATGCTGGCGGGCGCCGCCATGGCGCTGTCGAGCGTCAGCGTGGTGAGCAACGCGTTGCTGCTCAAACGCTGGAAACCCGATTTCACTGCCTTACAGGAGACCGCGCCATGAACATTGGCCAAGCGGCAAAACGCTCAGGCCTGAGCGCCAAGATGATTCGCTACTACGAAGCCATCGGCCTGCTGCAACCGGCGCACCGCAGCGAAGCCGGGTATCGCCATTACCAGCCGCAAGATTTGCACACACTGGCGTTTATCAAACGCTCGCGCGACCTGGGTTTTTCGCTGGAAGAAGTCGGCAAGCTGCTGACCTTATGGCAAGACCGGCAACGCGCCAGCGCCGACGTCAAAGCCCTGGCCCGCGACCATATCGACGAGCTGAACCGCAAAATCGAAGAACTCACCAGCCTGCGCGACACCCTGCAGGAGCTGGCGCAGAGCTGCCACGGCGACGACCGACCGGACTGCCCGATATTGAAAGATTTGGAGCGGGGGTGTTGTGCTTGAAGAGCATCGCGGCTGAAGCCGCTCCTACGGGTTTTTTGCGCCGTCTGTGGGAGCGGCTTTAGCCGCGATGGGTTTTACGCCTGCGATTGCAGGTAGTTTTCCAGACCAATGCGGTCGATCAGGCCGAGTTGCTGTTCCAGCCAGTAGGCGTGGTCTTCCTCGGTGTCTTGCAGTTGCAAAATCAGAATGTCGCGGCTGATGTAGTCCTTATGGCTTTCGCACAAGGCCACGCCTTTGCTCAGGGCGGCGCGCACTTCGTATTCCAGCTTGAGGTCGGCGCGCAGCATGTCGGGCACGGTGCGACCAGGGAACATGGGCTTGGGCGTCATGTCCGGGGTGCTTTCCAGAAACAGAATGCGTTGCAGCAGGGCATCGGCGTGCTGGGTTTCTTCTTCCATTTCGTGGTTGATGCGATCAAAGAGCTTGTTGAAGCCCCAGTCCTGATACATGCGCGAATGCAGGAAATACTGATCGCGGGCGGACAGCTCGCCGCGCAGCAAATCCTTGAGGTATTCGACGACTTCGCTATTGCCCTGCATTGCTGTTTCCCCGCACTAAAAAATCAGAACCGAAAGCTTCGGCCGACAACACCGAGCGGTCAAGCCCGGCGTTTGGGCAAAACCGTCACGGCCAGGCCGACAAACACCAGCGCGCACGCCAGCCAGCTCAGCGTACTGAGCTGTTCATTCAGCAGCAGCCAACCGGCCAACAGCCCGGAAACCGGCACCGCCAGGGCAAACGGCGTGACCACGCTGGCCGGGTAACGACGCAGCAGAAAGCTCCAGATGGCAAAGCCCACGGTGGTGGCGAGAAAGGCAATAAACAGCAGCGCGCCGATGCCACGCAGCGTCAGGTGAGTGAGCGCATGGCTTATGGCGTCCGGTCCTTCAAACACGAAGGAAAGCGCCAGCAGCGGCAGCGGAGGAATCAGGCTGATCCAGCAGATCAGGCGCAGCATGTCGGTGGCGCCCGAGCGCTTGGTGGCGATGTTGGCGCAGGCCCACATCAGCGCCGCGAACACCACCAGGGCGAACGCCAGCAAGCTGTCGCCCATCGGCCGCTGCCAGCCGATCAACACCAGCCCGCTGGCGGCCAACGCCAGACCCGCCAAGGCACGGTGGCTGGGGCGTTCGCCGAGCATGACGGCGGCGATCAGAATGGTGAAAAACACCTGGCTTTGCAGCACCAGCGACGACAGCCCGGCCGGCATGCCCAGGTGCATGCCGACAAACAACACACCGAACTTGAACACGCCGAGCAGCAAGCCGATCTGCACGATGCGCCACAGCGGCGCCGGCATCGGCCCACGCAAAAACAGCAACGGCAACGCGGCCAGGGCGAAGCGCAGCGCGCAGAACAACAGCGGCGGGAAGTCTTCCAGGCCGACCTTGATCACCACAAAATTCACACCCCAGATCAGGGTGACCAGCAAGGCAAGCAAGGCGTGGCGTAACGGCATGGCGAGGCTCCAGAAAAACTGGGGCGTACGCTAGCAGGTGAGCGGGGGAATGTATGGATACAGCTGGGGCCGAACAGTTGTGGCCTGGCCTGTAGAAGCGGCTGATCGGAATGCCGATCAGCCGCTCCTACGGGTATTTCATCGTCTGACGATCATTGCAACCACGGCGGCGGTGGCGGCTCGTCGCTTTTGGCTGGGCCTTCGGCATCGGCCCGCGCCGCCTGTTTGCGTTGTTCATCAATGCGCGCGGCCTCGATTTCACGCATCACGGCGCCCACGTCAGCGCTCTCTTCTTCTTCGGCAAACTCACCAGTCAGCACGCTGCCGGGGTGCAACGTGCCGGCCTCGTACAGCGCCCACATTTCCTTGGCGTAACGGGTTTCTTTGAGCTCCGGCGCGTAGCGACCGAAGTAGGCGGCCATGTTGCCGACGTCACGTTCCAACATGCTGAAGGCGTGGTTGTTGCCAGCGGCGTCGACGGCTTGCGGCAGGTCGATGATGACCGGGCCGTTGGCGTCGAGCAGTACGTTGAATTCCGAGAGGTCGCCATGCACCAGACCGGCACACAGCATCAGCACGATCTGGCGAATCAGAAAGGCGTGATATTCGCGCGCTTCGTCGGGCTCCATCACCACGTCGTTCAAACGCGGCGCGGCATCGCCGTCGGCGCCGGCAATCATTTCCATCAGCAGCACGCCGTCGAGGAAGTCGAACGGTTTAGGTACCCGCACGCCGGCGCTGGCGAGACGGAACAGCGCAGCCACCTCGGCGTTCTGCCAGTTTTCTTCCTGTTCCTTGCGCCCGTGCTTGGAGCCCTTGGCCATGGCGCGAGCGTCACGGCTGTTGCGCACCTTGCGGCCTTCCTGATACTCGGCTGCCTGGCGGAAGCTGCGTTTGTTGGCTTCCTTATAGACCTTGGCACAACGTAACTCTTTACCGCAGCGCACCACATACACCGCTGCTTCCTTACCGCTCATAAGCGGGCGCAGCACCTCATCGACCAAGCCATCTTCAATCAGGGGTTCAATGCGTTTAGGAGTCTTCATCAGCTTTTATCAAGGGTCCTTATGTGCCAGAAGTCGAAGGGCATGCCTGGGCGCGAGCGCCGGCTGGGGTCCATCCTCTCACAGCCGCTGGAAGATGCCGACCCCGCACACCTATCCCTTCTGCAAATTCTGTCTCAACGCTTCCAAGGCATAGCGCACCTTGGCCGGTTGCGCATCGCGTCTGGGCGTAACCAGGTAAATCGGCATGGGCGCCGGCCGCCAGGCGGGCAGCACGCGTTGCAAGCGGCCGCTGGCCAGTTCGCCGCGCACTTCCGGTTCCGGCTGCACCGACAAGCCCATGCCCGCCAAGGTGAATTCCCGTGCCGCAATCAGGTTGTTGCAGCTCACCCGGCTGAGCAGCTTGAGCCGCCGTTCCTCACCGTCTGCACTCACCAGCACAAGCTGCTGCGGGAGGTGTTGAGTGCTCAGGCTCAGCCAGTCGTGGTCGGCCAATTGCTCCGGCGTTTCGATGGCCGCGTGCTGCGCCAAATAAGCCGGCGAAGCGCACAGCACGGCGTTCCAGTCCGCCACATGGCGAGCGACCAGGCTGGAGTTTTCGAGCCGACCCACGCGCACGGCGATGTCGATGCGCTGCTCGATTAAGTCGACCTGCTCGTCATCGAAGAACACGTTCAGGCGCAATTGCCGATGGGCCGCCAGCAACGGCGCCAGGGCGCGGCTCAAGCGTCCGCCGGCAAAGCCTACCGGCGCCGTAATGCGTAACTCGCCGACCGGGGCATCGCGCAGTTCGAGCAAACGTTGCTCGGCTTCCTGAGCCAGCGCCAGCACTTGCGCGCAGCTGCGGTAGAACGCAGCGCCGGCCTCGGTGAGTGTCAGCTTGCGGGTGGTGCGGTGCAGCAGGCTGACCTGGGTGCTGGCTTCGAGCTTGCTGATTTGCTGGCTGACGGCGGATGAGGTCATGCCCAACTCCGCCGCCGCCGCGACCATCGAGCCTTTGTCGACCACCGTGGCAAACACGGCCATGCGTTTTAGCTGTTCCATTGTTAAGCGCTGCTTAATTGTTCAAGCCGTTTTAGCCTATTTCTCGTCGCTTTATCCATCGCTGATGATGGCTGCCAGTTAATCACCCAGTGGAGACACCCATGAAAATCGCCTTGATCGGTGCCAGCGGCTTTGTTGGCGCAGCCGTTTTGCAAGAAGCCCTGAACCGTGGCCACGACGTTAGCGGCATCGTTCAGCACCCGGAAAAACTGCCTGCGCACGCCAAGCTCAAGGCCGTGAAGGCCGACGCCTACAACGCCGACGCCCTGGCCGCCGCCCTTGAAGGCCACGACGCCGTAGTGAGTGCATTCAATCCGGGTTGGGACAAAGCCGACATCCTGCCGCTGTTTCTCAAAGGCAGCGCGGCCATCGTGGCCGCGAGCAAACAAGCCGGCGTCGATCGTCTGCTGGTGGTGGGCGGTGCGGGCAGTCTGTACGTGGCGCCGGGGCTGCAATTGATCGATACGCCAGACTTTCCAGCGGCCTACAAAAATGGCGCTGAGGGTGCGCGTCAGCACCTGAATCAACTGCGCGAAGAACAGCAGTTGGCCTGGACCTTCCTGTCCCCGCCTGCGCTGTTGAAACCGGGTATCCGTACCGATAAATACCGGGTTGGCGGTGAACAGCTGCTTATGGACGGCGAAGCGCCGGCGAGCATCAGCGTGGAGGATTTGGCGGTGGCAATTATCGATGAGCTGGAAAACGCCAAGCATGTGCGGGCGCGGTTTACCGTGGCGAATTGATCGATAATTGCTCTATCTGTAGGAGCCAGCTTGCTGGCGAACCCTGAAAACTTCGATTGCGGAGGTTTGCAGGGTTCGCCAGCAAGCTGGCTCCTACAAAGGCATCTGCGACTTTAGGCAGGCTCTTGCGGCAGCGTCAGCTCAATCGTCTCGCCGAACGATTCATCCAACCGCTGCAAATCGGTGTTAATCGCTTCGGTGTCGTCGGCCAGCCCAAGGGCCAGGCTGCAAAACTCATCCGCGGCGCCAAGAAAGGCCAGCACAATCATCGGGTCGAATTCGGTGCCGCTGGCCGCGCTGATGTGCTCCACCGCTTCGGCATGGCTGCTGGTTTGCCGGTACGGGTGGTGGGCGGTGAGTTCTTCGTAGCGGCCCACCACGGCCATCAACCGCGCCGGCAGCGGAATGTGCTCGCCGCGCAGCCCCTGGGGATAACCGCTGCCGTCCCAGTGCTCGTACTGGCTGTGCACGATGTGCTTGGCGTCGCTGAGAAAGGTTTCGGTGCTGCCGAGTTTGTCTTCCGCCGCTTGCAGGGCGTGGTAACCGGCCACCGCATGGCGGTGCAGCACCTCGACGTCGGTCGGCGACAGCGGCACCAGGCTGTGCAGGATGCGGTCGGGCAAGGTCAGCCGGCCAATGCCGTGCAACAGGGCCGATTTACCCAGTCGGGCGATGCGCGCCGGGCTCAGTTCATCCGCGAGAGCGGGTTGCTGACGAGCCAGCGCACTGGCCAGTTCGACCATATACGGTTCGATGCGGGCCAGGTGTCCGCCGCCCGGGTTCTCGCGCATCCGCGCCAAGCCGGCCATGGCTTCGATGGTGACGTCTTGCAGCTTTTCGATATCGCGGGTGCGGCGGCGCACTTCCAGTTCGAGGTATTCGCTTTTGTCGCGCAGAAAGTCGGCGCTGGCTTTGAGCTGTAGCTGCGCTTTAACGCGCGCAAGCACCAGCGGCGGGCTGATGGGTTTGGTGATGTAGTCCACGGCGCCCAGGTTGAAGCCGTGCTGCTCGTCAGCCAACTCGGTTTTGGCGGTGAGAAAAATGACCGGAATATCCCGTGTTTGCGGATCGGCCTTCAGGCGTCTGCACACTTCGTAGCCGTCCATGAGCGGCATCATGATGTCGAGCAGGATCAGGTCTGGCGGCGGGCTGCTGATGGCAATGCGCAGCGCTTTGAGCCCGGAACTGGCGACTTTGACGCGATAGGTGGGCAACAGCAGTTCACTCATCAACTCCAGATTTTCCGGGGTGTCGTCCACCAGCAGCACCAGCGGCTGCTCCGGTCGGTCGAGTATTCCGTCCATGCCATCTCCTGTCGTTCTAGGCTGAGCGTCAGAGGCTCAGACCACGCTGTTCACCGGTTTGCCGCAATAACGTCAGGGCCTGTTCAAAATCGTAGCAGCGAACCGCCTCGGCGAGCGGCGGATAGTCGCCATCGAACGCGCTGCGTAACAGGCCGGCCTGGGCCTCGAACACCTTGCCGGCACGCGGGTCGTCGTGGGCGAACAAGCCCGCGAGTTCCTGACACACCGCGCTCAGCACGGTGGGATCAACCACGACGGCGCCCTCGTCCATCGCCGCCGGCCATTGCGCGGCGATGGCCTGGAGCAACGCGGTGAGGCTGTCGCTGACGTCGTTGATCAATGGCTCCAGCTCGTCGCTGGCGTAGGCGTCTTTCAAGGCGTTTTCCAGCAAGGCGGCCTGGGTTTGCAAATCCACGGCGCCGAGGTTGCCGGCCAGGCCCTTGAGGCTATGGGCCAGGCGTTCGGCAGCTTCCCCCTCGCCTTGGTTCAAGGCCAATCGCAGCTGCGCGGTGAAATCTTTTTGGCTGCTGGCAAATTTCAGCAGCAGGCGCTGGTACAGCTCCGGTTTGCCCAGTACCCGGCGCAAGCCGCTGGCCAGGTCCACGCCCGGCAGTTGCCAGGTTGGCGGCGCGGCTGGGCGCGCGCTGCCAGCCGCCGGCGCCGCGACCCGCAGCCAGTGCGCGAGGGCGCGCCAGAGCTGCTCGGGGTCCAACGGTTTGCCGAGGTGATCGTCCATGCCCGCTTCCAAACAGCGCTCACGGTCGGCGGGCATGGCGTTGGCGGTCATGGCAATGATCGGCAACTGGGCGAATTGCGCTTCAGCGCGCACGCGGCGCGTGGCGGCGAGGCCATCGAGCACGGGCATTTGCATGTCCATCAGCACGGCATCGAAATAGCCTTCGCCTTTGCTCAGTAGAATTTCCACCGCGCGCGCACCGTTCTCGGCCTGTTCAATGTGCAAACCGCTTTCCTCCAGCAGCCCGCAGGCCACTTCGCGGTTCAGCTCGTTGTCTTCCACCAGCAGCACCCGCTTGCCGGCCAGGTTGGGCAAAGCGCCGTTGGCGGACAGCGCCACGCCGGCCGGGCCGGGCGCTTGATGACTGGCTAAGGTGCTGACCACGGCGTCGAGCAGCACGGAGGGGTTGAGCGGTTTAAGCAGCACGTCATCGACACCCACGGACCGCGCCTCTTGCAGCACCTCTTCGCGGCCGTGGGCAGTCACCATTAATAGACGCGGCTGGGCCTGCAAACCGATCTGCTGCAATTGGCGGGCAGTTTCGATGCCGTCCATGTCGGGCATGTGCCAGTCGAGCAGCACCACATCGAAGGGTCGACGCTGATCGGCCAATTGCACCTGGCGCAGCGCGGCACTGCCCGACGCGGCGGTTTCCACGCGAAAACTCATGCCCACCAACATGTCGTGCAGCACGCGGCGGGCGCTGTCGTTATCGTCCACCACCAACACGCGGCGCCCACGCAAGCTGGGCTGGGCCTGCAACACTTGCTGCTTGTGCGCGGAAATGCCCAGCGGCAACCGGCACCAGAACAGACTGCCGCGCCCAGCCTGGCTCTGCACGCCGACGCGCCCGCCCATGGCCTCGGCCAGCCGTTTGCAAATCGCAAGGCCCAAGCCGGTACCGCCGTATTTGCGCGTGGTGGAGCTGTCCGCCTGCTGGAACGATTCGAACAATCGCTCGAGCTGTTCGTGGGTGATGCCAATGCCGGTGTCGCGCACCGCGAAGTACACCTGCACTTGCTCGGCGTCTTGCTGCTCGGCGCGTATCAGCAACTCGATCTCGCCGCGTTCGGTGAATTTCACCGCGTTGTTGGCGTAATTGATCAATATCTGACCAATGCGCAGCGGATCGCCCACCAGTTGCAGCGGCAGTTTCGGGTCGAGGTTGAACACCAATTCCAAGTGCTTGGCAGCCACTTTGTCGCCGATCAGGTTGGCAACGTTTTCCAATACCTGGTGCAGGTTGAAGTCGATGTGCTCGATGCCCAGCTTGCCGGCCTCGATTTTCGAGAAGTCGAGAATGTCGTTGATCACCCCGAGCAGGTGCCCGCTGGCTTGCTGAATCTTGTCGATGTAACTGCGTTGGCGTGGCGCCAGTTCGGTTTTCTGCACCAGGTGCGCCATGCCGATAATGGCGTTCATGGGCGTGCGAATTTCGTGGCTCATGTTGGCGAGAAAGTCGGACTTCAAGCGCGCCGCTTCTTCGGCCAACTCCTTGGCATCGGCCATGGCCGCTTCGGCTTGCTTGCGCACCGTGATGTCGCGGCTCACCCCCACCAGCCCGAGCGGCACACCCCGGTCGTCGCGAAAAATGGTGCGCAAGGTGTCGAACACCACCCAGCGGCCATCGGGATAACGCACCCGACCTTCGCTTTCGTAAGTGCCGTCGCGAGTCAGTGCGGTGTAGTCGTGTTCTTCGCGCTTGGACGCCCATTCGACGTTGAGCAATTCATGGTCGCGCTTGCCCAGCACTTGCTCGCTGCTTTGCCCGAACAGATCGGCGCAGGCCTGGTTGATGCCCAGATAGCGGCCCTGAATGTCTTTGAACCAGATGGGATCGGGAATGGCGTTGATGATCGCCAGCAAGGTGCTGCGCTGACGCACCACTTCGGCTTCGGCCAGTTGGCGCTGGCGAATTTGCGTGCGCAGGTGACGGTTCCACAACACCACGACCACCAGCGCGGCAAGCACGCCGAGCAGATAGGGCCAAATGACCACTAACAGCCCCTGCCAACTGAAGGCCGTCAGCGGTGGCAGCCAGCGGTCAAGAATTTGGTCGCGCTCCTCGCGCTCAAGGCTGTCGAGGGCTTTGTCCAACACGCTGACCAACTGCGGCCAGTCGCGGCGCACGGCAAAGTGCAACTCGCTGCGCAACAGGCCCGACTCGCCGCGCAGCTCCAGGTTGGCCAGGCTCAGTTTGCGGATCAGGTAACTGGCAACAATCATGTTGCCGATATAGGCGTCCGCGCCGCCGGAGGACAGGGTTTTCAGCGCCTCCTCGGTGTTGCCTACCTGAATGATCTGCGCCGAGGGCACGGCGGTGCGCAGCAATTGCTCAGTGACATAACCGCGTTCGATAACCACGCGCTTGCCGACCAGATGCTGGACATCCTCAATGGGCGAACCCTGGCGGGTGAAAATCAGGCTGTCGCTAGACAGATAGGCTTCGCTGAATGCCATGCGCGTTTGGCGCTCCGGCGTTTGCGCGACGGAGGGCAGGACGTCGACCTGGCCATCGACCAGAGCGGCGAGTGCGGCATTCCAATCATTGAGCTGAACGGTTTCAAAGCGGATGCCCAGGCGTTGGCCGAGCAGGGCCAGGTAGTCGCCGGAAATGCCGGAGTGCTGGCCCTGCGCGCCCATGACATCGAACGGCTCCCAGCCGCCGCGCTGCACGCCGACGCGCACCACGGAATGCGCAGCGATCCAGTCGCGTTCCGCATCGCTAAGGGACAGCGGCGAGGCCGCCACCTCAACACCGCACAGCGCCAGCAGCAAGCCGACCAGCCATGCCTTGCAACCACCCATACTGCCTCCATTGCGTGATCTTGCTCAGCTAGCTTAGTCAGCCACGGCGTGGGCGCTACTGCTTGGCGGGCCCGCGCCGCCACTGCGGCAGACCGATCAACACCACAGCGCTGATGATCACCAACATGGCCAGCCACTCCTCAATGCCGATCTGCTCATTGGCAAACCAGATACCCAACAACACCGCGACCACCGGATTGACGTAGGCATAACTGGTGGCAGCGGCCGGGCGCACGTGTTTGAGCAGGTACACGTACGAGCTGAACGCGATAATCGAGCCGAAGAAAATCAGATACAGCAGCGCGCCCCAACCGGCAGCGCTGGGCATTTGCGTCATGCGCTCACCGCTGAGCACGCTGCCCACCAACATGACCGCGCCGCCGCCAAGCATCTCCGTCGCGCTGGCCATGGGACCGTTCGGCAACGGTAAGGTTTTGCCCCACACCGAACCGAACGCCCAACTGGCGGCGGCAAACAGAATCAAGGCCGCACCGGCCGGGCTGGCCTGCAAGTTGGAACCGAGATTGAGCAGCGCGATGCCGGTCATACCGAGCGCGATGCCGGCCCATTCCAACTTCGAATTGCGATGGCCAAACCAGCGATTGAACACCAGCGTGAACAACGGCACCGTCGCCACCGCCAACGCCGCCACACCGGACGCCACGCCCGCATGCTCCGCCAGCGTGACTCCGCCGTTGCCCAACGCCAACAACAACGTGCCCACCAACGCCGCCGCCCGCCACTCCCGCCAGGTCGGTGCCGGCGTACCGCGCCAGCGCAGCCAGCCATACATCAACCCGCCGGCAACCAAGAACCGCACCGCCGCCATTAACAGCGGAGGCCAGGTCTCTACACCGATGCGGATGACCAAATAGGTGGAACCCCAAATGATGTACAGCGCGGCGAAGGCGGCGATGAGTAACAGCGGGAAACGCGAGTGCATGGCAAGGCTCGGCGGGCGGCAGGCAAGAGAGGGAGTGTAGAAGCGCGGGCGGTGAGACGAATAGAGACAGTGGCGGGTGGGATTGGGGATACAGCGTTGGGTGGTGGCCGAACGGAGACCGCGTTGGGGCCGGCCCTCACCCCTAGCCCCTCTCCCGCAAGCGGGAGAGGGGAATTTAATCGTGGTCTGGCTTTTGATTTATGCCTGGCTCGTGATCTTGATTGGCTTTTGATCTGGCTTGTGATCTACCCGCCCCGTTTATCGCAGGCCGAGTGGAGTCGACGTGGAGGGGGTTGAGCGGCCGGGAGCCGCGAAAGGCGTGTCGGGCCAAGGATGGCCCGTCTCGCCGTGCCCCCGGAGCGGCGGCGGAATGAGGGGAGTCGCAGCGCAGCGCAGACCCAAGGTAGGGGCTAGCGTTTTTGGTTACTTTTGTCGCAATGACAAAAGTGACTCGCGCGTAAGGCGCGAAACCAAACGTTCAGCACACGCGGTAATGAATACCAGCGCAAAAACCGCAAAAACGAAACACTTACTTATCCGGCATAGGCATCGGAAACGGCATCACATTCCCCGCCCCCGGCCGTGCCTCGCTGATCTTCGGCGTGCCCAAACGCTCCACCTCATCAATCCGCACAATCGCATGCATCGGCACAAAACTACGCACAACCCCCTCGAACTGCGCCTTCAGCTTTTCTTCGCTCGGGTCGACCACCACCTGCGTGCGTTCACCAAAAACGAATTCCTCCACTTCCAGAAAGCCCCACAGATCGCTTTGGTAGATCTGCTTGGCGTACATCTCGAACACCTGGCCTTGGTTGAGGAAGATCACCTTATAGATAGGTTCACGCTTGCTCATGGGAGGGAGAAAAACCGGGGGAAATTTTGGGGGGCGAGATCATAGCATAGGCTCCCGTCAGGCAATGCTAGGCCACAGCCATCGGCGTCCCTATAATGCGCGGTTCGTTTTACACCCCATCTCGTTGAGATCCGGAACGCGCATGAGCAAGAAGCTGTATATCGAAACCCACGGTTGCCAGATGAACGAGTACGACAGCTCGCGCATGATCGACCTGCTGGGCGAACATCAGGCCCTGGAAGTGACCGCCCGCGCTGAAGACGCCGATGTCATCCTGCTCAATACCTGCTCCATCCGCGAGCGCGCTCAAGACCGGGTGTATTCGCAACTGGGCCGCTGGCGCGAGCTGAAGCTGGCCAAACCCGACATGGTGATCGCCGTTGGCGGTTGCGTGGCCAGTCAGGAAGGCGCGGCCATTCGCGACCGTGCGCCGTATGTCGATGTGGTGTTCGGCCCGCAAACGCTGCACCGCTTGCCAGAAATGATCGACGCCGCGCGCGTTACGCGCCTGCCACAGGTGGATGTCAGCTTTCCCGAGATCGAAAAATTCGACCGTTTGCCCGAGCCGCGCATCGACGGGCCCAGCGCCTATGTGTCGATCATGGAAGGCTGCAGCAAGTACTGCACGTTCTGTGTGGTGCCTTACACCCGTGGCGAAGAGGTCAGCCGGCCATTCGATGACGTGCTGGCCGAGGTGATTCACCTGGCCGAGCACGGCGTGCGCGAAGTGACGCTGCTGGGGCAAAACGTTAACGGTTTCCGTGGCGTTACCCACGACGGCCGCACCGCAGATTTAGCCGAGCTGATCCGCGTGGTCGCCGCCATCGATGGCATCGACCGCATTCGCTACACCACCTCGCACCCGCTGGAGTTTTCCGACAGCCTGATCCGCGCCCACGCGGAAGTGCCGGAATTGGTCAAGCACTTGCACCTGCCCGTGCAGGCCGGCTCCGACCGCATTCTGGCGGCCATGAAGCGCAACCACACGGTGCTGGAGTACAAGTCGAAAATCCGCAAGCTGAAGGCGGCGGTGCCGGATATCAGCATCACGTCAGACTTTATCGTCGGCTTCCCCGGCGAAACCGAAAAAGACTTCGAGAACACCATGCAACTGGTGGCCGACGTTGGTTTCGACTTCTCCTATTCCTTCGTTTATAGCGCTCGCCCCGGCACGCCAGCGGCGGATTTGCCCGACGATATTCCGGCCGAAACCAACCGCGAACGCCTGGCCCGCTTGCAGCATCGGCTTGATCAGCAAGGCTTTGAAATCAGCCGCAAGATGGTCGGCAGCGTTCAGCGCGTGCTGGTCAATGACTTCTCCAAGCGCGACCCGGGGCAGCTCACCGGACGCACCGAGAACAACCGTATCGTTAACTTCCGCTGCGATAATCCGCGCCTGATCGGGCAATTCGCCGACGTACGGATCGACGAGGCCAGACCTCACTCCTTGCGCGGCAGCCTGGTCGTGGAAAACGACGCACAAACGGCAGCTGTGGCCGAGTGCCACTAACGGCGCAGATGCCCGAGCTTTCCCACTCGGGCATCCGGAGTTATCCTGCGGTTCTTCTTACTTGCCGAGTGGCGGCTACACACGACCTTGAACGCACCCATAGAACCGCATCGTTTTATCCTCGAACCCTTTGAAGCGCGCCGCTTCGCCAATCTGTGCGGGCAATTCGACGAGCACTTACGCTTGATCGAACAGCGCCTCGCTATCGAAATCCGCAACCGCGGAAATCAATTCGAATTGGTGGGTCCACCCGAAACCACCCAGGCCGCCGAGCAACTGTTGCGCCGCCTGTACCGCGAAACCAACGCCACCCAACTGTCGCCCGACATCGTCCATCTGTTCCTGCAGGAATCTGCGGTTGAGCAATTGGCTGCCAGCAGCACAGTGGAAGCGAACGTGGCGCTGCGCACCCGCAAGGGCATGATTCGCCCGCGCGGTTTGAATCAGCAGCGCTACGTTAAATCGATCCTCGACCACGACATCAACTTCGGCATCGGCCCAGCCGGTACGGGTAAAACCTACCTGGCCGTGGCCTGCGCCGTGGATGCGCTGGAGCGTGAGCAGATCCGCCGAATTTTGCTGGTGCGTCCAGCGGTCGAAGCTGGCGAGAAGCTGGGCTTTCTGCCAGGCGACCTGTCACAGAAAATCGACCCGTATCTGCGCCCGTTGTACGACGCGCTGTACGAAATGCTCGGCTTTGAACAAGTGGCCAAGCTCATTGAGAAACAGGTGATCGAAGTTGCGCCGTTGGCTTATATGCGCGGCCGCACGCTGAATAACAGCTTCATCATTCTCGACGAAAGCCAGAACACCACGCTGGAGCAGATGAAAATGTTCCTCACGCGGATCGGCTTTGGCTCTACGGCGGTTATCACCGGGGACATCACCCAGGTCGACCTGCCGCGCGGCACCAAGTCGGGCCTGACCCACGTGATCGACGTGTTGAAGGATGTGCCTGGTATTTCCTTTACTCACTTCCTGTCCAAAGACGTGGTTCGCCACCCGCTGGTGCAGCGCATCGTCGAGGCGTACGAAGCCTTCGAAACCGCCGCCGAACGCAAAAGCGCCGACAGCAAAAAAGCAGCCTCCGAGGCAGACCGCGGCGATGCTTGAGCTTGATCTGCAGAACGCCAGCAGTGCCGCCAGCCCCACCGAAGCCCAGTTCCGCCAATGGTGCGAACTGGCGCTGCGCCAACGCACGGCAGATTCGGAGCTGACTATTCGCCTGGTCGACGAAGCCGAAGCGCGCGAACTCAACCACACCTACCGGCAGAAAGACTACGCCACCAACGTGCTGTCTTTCCCCGCCGACGTGCCCGATGAACTGCTCGACATTCCCCTGCTCGGCGATCTGGTGATCTGCGTGCAGGTGGTCGACCGTGAGGCCGCCGAACAGGGCAAAAGCCTGGAAGCGCACTGGGCGCATTTGGTGATTCACGGCTGCTTGCATTTATTAGGCTACGACCATATCGACGAGGAAGAAGCCGTCGAAATGGAAACCTTGGAACAACAATTGCTCGCTGAACTGGGTCACCCGGACCCATACGCCAGCGACGAATAGCCTGATTCACAGGCACCAGAACGGAACACTGAGTACACAGCATGAGCGAAGACCGATCGAGCAACGGGCAAAAATCCTGGTTAGGCAAACTCACCCAGGCTTTTGCCCATGAGCCGAAAAACCGCCAGGAGCTGCTGGAGCTGCTGCGCGACGCCCATCAGAACAAACTCCTCGACAGCGAAGCGCTGGCCATTGTTGAAGGCGCCATTCAGGTGGCCGACCTGCAAGTGCGCGACATCATGGTGCCGCGTTCGCAAATGGTCAGCATCAAAGCTGGCCTGACGCCGAAAGAGCTGATTCCGGCAATCATCGAATCCGCCCACTCGCGCTACCCCGTCGTCGGCGAAAGCCTGGACGACGTGATCGGCGTGCTGCTGGCCAAAGACCTGTTGCCGCTGGTGCTGCAGGACGAAAGCCAGCCGTTCAACATCAAAGACATGCTGCGCCCGGCCACTTTTGTGCCCGAGTCCAAGCGCCTCAACGTGCTGCTGCGCGAGTTCCGCGCCAACCATAACCACATGGCCATCGTCATCGACGAATACGGCGGCGTGGCGGGGTTGGTGACCATTGAAGACGTGCTGGAGCAGATCGTTGGCGACATCGAAGACGAGCACGACGTCGAAGAAGATAGCTACATCAAGCCGCTGCCCAGCGGCGACTTCCTGATCAAGGCGCTGACGCCCATCGACGCGTTCAACGAGTCGTTCGACAGCGAATTCACCGACGACGAGTTCCACACCGTCGGCGGCCTGGTCATGAGCGCCTTCGGCCATCTGCCCAAACGCAACGAAATTGCCGAAATTGGCGACTTCCGTTTCCGCGTACTGAGCGCCGACAGCCGCCGCATCCACCTGCTGCGACTAACCCGAATCGACCGTTAAAAAACATTGCTCACGCAGGTTGGGTTGAGCCAAAGGCGAAGCCCAACGCCGTGCGCACACTCGATACCGAGCTACGAACAGGAAAACAATGAACTGGATTTCCAGGAGCGGCTGGGTTGGCAACCTGATCGCGCTCGCCGCCGGCGCCTCCACCACCCTCGCCCTCGCCCCCTTCGACATCTGGCCCTTGGCCCTGCTCGCCATTGCCTTGTTCTACCTCGGCCTGCGCGACCTCACGCCGCGCCAGGCGATGGGCCGCGGCTGGTGCTATGGCTTCGGCGTGTTCGTGGCCGGCACCAGTTGGATTTACGTCAGCATCCACGACTACGGCGGCGCCTCCGCGCCGTTGGCGTTGTTCCTCACCGTAGGCTTCTGCGCCTGCATCGCCTGGTTCTTCGCCCTGCCCGCCTTTATCTGGGCGCGCTGGTTGCGCCGGGTTGAAGCGCCTTTGGCCGACGCCTTGGCCTTCGCCGCCTTGTGGTTGGCGCAGGAAGCCTTTCGTGGTTGGTTCCTCACCGGTTTCCCGTGGTTGTACGCCGGTTACAGCCAGCTCGACGGCCCGCTCAGTGGTTTGGCGCCAGTCGGCGGCATGTGGCTGATTTCCTTCGTGCTGGCATTGACCGCTGCGCTGCTGGTCAATCTGCCGCGCCTCGGCCAGCGCAAGGCGTTTCTCGCAGTTGGCCTGGTGATGCTGCTCGCACCTTGGCTGGTGGCATTCGGCCTGAAAAATCACGCCTGGACGGAACCGGCCGGCGCGCCGCTTAAAGTCGCAGCGATTCAGGGCAACGTCGCGCAGGAAATGAAGTGGAATCCCGAGCACCTGAACGCACAGCTGGCGCTGTACCGCGACATGACCTTCAGCGCCAAACCGGTGGACCTGATCGTCTGGCCAGAAACAGCGGTGCCGATTCTGAAAGAGTTCGCCGAAGGTTACTTGAGCGTGATGGCGCGTTTCGCCAACGACCGTAAGGCCACGCTGATCACCGGCGTGCCCGTTCGCGAAACCAACGAGCGTGGCGACAAGCGCTACTACAACGGCATTACCGTAGTGGGCGATGGCAGCGGCACTTACCTGAAGCAGAAGTTGGTGCCATTTGGCGAGTACGTGCCGCTGCAAGACCTGCTGCGCGGCTTGATCGCCTTCTTTGATTTACCGATGTCCGACTTCGCGCGCGGCCCGGCGAATCAGGCGTTGCTGGAGGCCAAGGGCTACAAGATCGCGCCGTTCATTTGCTACGAAGTGGTGTACCCGGAATTCGCCGCGTCCTTGTCGGCACAGAGCCAGTTGCTGCTCACAGTCAGCAATGACACCTGGTTCGGCACGTCCATCGGCCCGTTGCAGCACCTGCAAATGGCGCAGATGCGCGCTCTGGAAGCTGGACGCTGGATGATCCGCGCCACCAACAATGGGGTAACCGGTTTGATCGACCCCTTTGGCCACATCACCACGCAGATTCCGCAGTTCGAGCAAGGCGTGCTTTACGGAGAAGTGGTGCCGATGCAACAGCTCACGCCGTACCTGCAATGGCGCTCGTGGCCGCTGGTGATTGTGTGTTTGCTGATCTTCGGCTGGGCGCTGCTGGCGAGTCGGATAGCGAAAACGGTTTAACCGGGGAATGGCTGAACGGCATTCCCATTAGCCGGCGTTCAAAATCAAGAGCATCGCGACTGAAGTCGCTCCTACGGGACGGTGTCGTTGCGTGGGACGCTGATGCGCTTTGGGTGGGAGCGGCTTTAGCCGCGATGCCCTTGATCTTTCCCCGCCTCGCGACTCACCGGTAAAACAACGGATAGGCAATCTGCCCCGCCACTTCGTTCAACAGTTGCCCGGTCTGCCACATGGCTTTGCTCTCGGGCAACCAGCCGCCTAAGGGCCGCTGGTTAGGCACGCTGATAAATCCCACTGGCGCGGCCACCACGTCGAATCCGGCGCGTTCGAAACACCAGCGCGCGCGGGGCATGTGCGCAGCGTGGGTGACCAACACCACGCGCCGAATGCCCTCGTCGCGCTGCATCTTCGCGCTGTAGTCGGCGTTTTCCAAGGTCGTGCGGCTGCGGCCTTCTTGCCAGCGCACGGGCACGCGCAAGTCCCGCACCATCACCTCCGTCATCAGCTCGGTCTCGCTCACGCGTTCGCCGTACGGCGCGCCGCCGCTGATCAGCACCGGCAGGCCGGACGCGCGCGCCAGCCGCGAGGCATAGCGCACGCGCTCCACGGCCAGGTGGCTGGCTTGGTCGCCGGCCCAGGCCGGATCGTCGCGTTCGCGGCCAACGCCGAGCACCACAATGGCGTCCGCCTGCTTGGCCAGTTCGCCCCATTGCGCGACTGCGATGGCGGGCTCGCGCTCGACGACTTTCGCCAGGTTTTCGACGGCTATCGGCAGGCTGCTCAACCACAAGCCGCCAAACCCCAACACAAAACAGCCCAGGGCAAAACGCGGCATGCGTCGACGCAACCACCAGGCCAGTAGCAGCAGCAGAAACAGGCAGCCCGGCGGCAGCAATAGTTGTTTGAAAAAGTAGCGCAGGATCATCGAGCACCTCCCAGGGTGCGCGAAGCCTACCGGGGTTTGGCGGCGCGGAACAACTGCGAGCCGCAGGCGCTACACGCCTGAACGCCTTCGCCCGGACGCCATAACGCGGGGGTGCCGCACAAGGCGCATTGCAGCTTGTTGCGGCGTTTCATCAGGCCTTTGGGCTTGACCACCTTGGCGCTCTGCAACGACCGGGACGGCTTGATGGTGGGCGCGGGACTCTGCTCGATCAGGGCCAGCTCCTTGGCCGCCGCGTGCCAACCGCGCAGCCAGTGCAGGTCTCGATCCAGGTAGGCGCGAATCAGCTCCAGCTCGGCCGGGCTGAGGCCGCGCAGTTCAAGTTCTTCGGGGGTGGTGTTGCGCAAACGGGTGTCGCTGTCGGCTTCGTCCAGGGCGATGGCAAGCCGGTGCAAAAGACGCTCGTAGAGACCGCCCTGTGCATCATCCCGCCCGAACTGCGCCATGCTCACCCTCGCCCGCTCCGTGCTCTTCATGCTTTCAGCAAGCTTAGCGCTGCCCCCATAACCAGCCGGCTGCTGCGACCAACGGCGAAGCCTCGGGCGACAGGCGTAATCAGGGTTTCCCAGCCCCCAGCGGGCTCATGTATGCTACGGCGTTCTTCGAACAGGCCGCGCCCGAACACCGCTGCTGCGCCCTGTAGCTCACTTATTTCAGCCAAAAGTAGCCATGCACGAACACTATCAGCCCCGTGAAACCGAAGCCGCCGCGCAAACCTACTGGGACGAGCAGAAGTCCTTCGTGGTCAGCGAACAACCAGGCAAAGACACCTTCTATTGCCTGTCGATGTTCCCCTACCCCAGCGGCAAGCTGCACATGGGCCATGTGCGCAACTACACCATCGGCGACGTAATCGCTCGCTACCAACGCATGCAAGGCAAAAACGTGCTGCAGCCCATGGGCTGGGACGCTTTCGGTATGCCGGCGGAAAACGCCGCGATGAAAAACAACGTCGCGCCCGCCAAATGGACGTACGAAAACATCGCCTACATGAAGAACCAGCTCAAAAGCCTGGGCCTGGCGGTGGACTGGACGCGCGAAGTCACCACCTGCAAACCGGACTACTACCGCTGGGAACAATGGCTGTTCACCCGGCTGTTCGAGAAGGGCGTGATCTACCGCAAAAACGGCACTGTGAACTGGGACCCGATTGACCAGACCGTTCTGGCCAACGAGCAAGTTATCGACGGCCGTGGCTGGCGTTCGGGCGCGCTGATCGAGAAGCGCGAAATCCCGATGTACTACTTCAAGATCACTGCGTACGCCGAAGAGCTGTTGACCAGCCTCGACGACCTGGATGGCTGGCCGGAACAGGTCAAAACCATGCAGCGCAACTGGATCGGCAAATCGCGCGGCATGGAAGTCAGCTTCCCCTACGACCAGGCCTCGATTGGCCAAACCGGCGCGCTGAAAGTATTTACCACCCGCGCCGACACGCTGATGGGCGCCACCTATGTGGCCGTTGCCGCCGAACACGCACTGGCAACCGTTGCCCTGCAAAAGCTGCCGGCCGCCCAGGCTGCTGAGCTGCAAGCGTTTATCGATGAATGCAAACGCGGCGGCGTCGCCGAAGCCGACATCGCCACCCAGGAAAAGAAAGGCCTGGCCACGGGCTTGTTCGTTGAGCATCCATTGACCGGCGAGAAGCTGCCAGTGTGGGTCGCCAATTACGTGCTCATGCATTACGGCGACGGCGCCGTTATGGCAGTGCCTGCGCACGACGAGCGCGATTTCGAATTCGCCCACAAGTACAACCTGCCGGTTAAAACCGTGGTGCGCACCAGCGCCGGCGACGAAACCCCAGCGCCGTGGCAAGCGGCGTATGGCGAGCACGGCCAACTGATCAATTCTGGCGAGTTCGACGGCCTGGACTTCGCCGGCGCGTTCGACGCCATCGAAGTGGCTTTGCAGAAAAAGTCCCTCGGCCAGGCCCGCACTCAATTCCGCCTGCGCGATTGGGGCATCAGCCGTCAGCGTTACTGGGGCTGCCCGATCCCGATCATTCACTGCGACGCCTGCGGTGACGTGCCGGTGCCGGAAGACCAACTTCCCGTCGTGCTGCCAGAAGACGTGGTGCCCGATGGCGCCGGCAGCCCGCTGGCACGCATGCCCGACTTTTACACCTGCACCTGCCCGAAATGCGGCGGCGCGGCCAAGCGCGAAACCGACACCATGGACACCTTCGTGGAGTCGTCGTGGTACTTCGCCCGCTACGCCTCGCCGAACTACACCAAAGGCATGGTCGACCCAGCCGCAGCCAACCACTGGCTGCCCGTGGATCAGTACATCGGCGGCATCGAACACGCGATTCTTCACCTGCTCTACGCACGTTTCTTCCACAAGCTGATGCGCGACGAAGGCCTGGTCGACTCCAACGAGCCGTTCAAAAACCTGCTCACGCAGGGCATGGTCATCGCCGAAACCTACTACCGCCTCGAAGCCAACGGCAGCAAAACCTGGTTCAACCCGGCTGACGTGGAAATTGAGCGCGATGCCAAAGCCAAGATCATCGGCGCCAAGCTGAAAACCGACGGTTTGCCCGTCGAAATCGGCGGCACCGAGAAAATGGCCAAGTCGAAAAACAACGGCGTTGATCCGCAATCGATGATCGACCAGTACGGCGCCGACACCTGCCGCCTGTTCATGATGTTTGCCTCGCCGCCCGACATGAGTCTGGAATGGTCTGATTCCGGCGTTGAAGGCGCGCACCGCTTCCTGCGCCGCGTCTGGCGTTTGGCCCAGGCGCACGTCGCGCGCGGCGTACCCGGCAGCCTCGATGTCGCCAGCCTCAGCGACGCGCAGAAAGATATCCGCCGCGCCATTCACCTGGCCATCAAGCAAGCCAGCCAGGACATTGGCCAACACCACAAATTCAACACCGCCATCGCCCAGGTGATGACGCTGATGAACGTGCTGGAAAAAGCGCCGCAAGAAAGTGACACCGATCGCGCCCTGTTGCAGGAAGGTCTGGAAACTGTGGCCCTGTTGCTCGCCCCGATCACGCCGCACATCAGCCATGAATTGTGGTTGGAGCTGGGCCATGAGAGCGCCGTGATCGACGCCCAATGGCCTGTGCTGGACGAAAGCGCCCTGGTGCAAGACAACCTGCAATTGGTGGTGCAAGTGAACGGCAAGCTGCGTGGCCAGATCGACGTGCCGGCAACGGCCAGCCGCGAAGAAGTCGAAGCCGCCGCGCGGGTTAACGAGAACGTGCTGCGCTTCCTCGATGGCCTGACCATTCGCAAGGTCATCGTGGTGCCAGGCAAGTTGGTCAACATCGTCGCGAGCTGATGACGCATCGCGGCTGCCAAGCGCCGCGAGCACACATTGAAGTAAGCGCTGCGCCGATTCGCAGCGCTACCGAAGGGTTAAGGGGATACACACATGATCAAACGGAATCTGATGGTAATCGGCCTGGCTACCATGCTCAGCGCCTGTGGCTTCCAGCCGCGCGGCTCAGGCGACATGGCGTTCGCCCTTAGCGACATCAACCTCACCGCCCGCGATGCCTACGGCCCGCTGGTCAAAGACCTGCGTCAAACGCTGATCAATAGCGGCGTTAACGTGCACCCGGGCGCGCAGTACACCATGGCCCTGACCAGCGAAACCGCCAGTTACCGTACCGTCAGCTACACCGGCAGTGCCCGTAGCGCTGAATACGAAGCCAACATGACAGTCGCCTACGAACTGCGCGGCGCCAACAATACGGTGTTGTTGAAGAATTCGGTCGACGTGCAAAACACCTACGTAAACGATGAAAACAACCTGATCGGTTCGGAGCAGGAAGCGACACAGCTGCGAGACGAACTGCGCCACGAGTTGGTGCTACAACTGGCGCAACGCATGCAGCTGATTACTCCAGCGCAACTGGACCAGCTGCAACAGGCCGCCGACGCCAAAGCCCAGGCCGAAGCCGACGCCATCGAAGCGGCGCGCAAAGCCGAAGCCGAACAGCCGCAGCAATCGCCGCTGCAACTGCCGATCCAAACCCAGTAAGTTCGCTCGGGCCGCTGCGGCGGCCCAGCCTCCCCTTCTTATGTTTCCCCGCCTATGAAGCTCGCCCCCGCGCAACTCGCCAAACACCTGCAAAGCGGCCTCGCGCCCGTTTATGCCATCAGTGGCGACGACCCGCTGCTGTGCCAGGAAGCGGCCGACGCCATCCGCGCCGCCACGCGCAGCCAGGGTTACAGCGAGCGCCAGGTATTCAACGCCGACGCCAGCTTTGACTGGGGCACGCTGCTGCAGGCGGGCAACAGCATGTCGTTGTTCGCCGAGAAGCGTGTGCTGGAATTGCGCATTCCGAACGGTAAGCCGGGCGACAAGGGCACTGCTGCGTTGTTGGAATACCTGTCGCGTCCGCCCGAGGACACCTTGCTGCTGATCAGCCTGCCCAAGCTCGATGGCAGTACGCAGAAAACCAAATGGGCCAAAGCCGTTATCGATGGGCCAAATGCGCAGTTCGTGCAGATTTGGCCGGTGGACGTGCACCAATTGCCGCAGTGGATTCGCCAGCGCATGAGCCAGGCCGGCATGACCGCCAGCCAGGAAGCGGTGGACATGATTGCCGCGCGCGTCGAGGGCAACCTGCTGGCCGCCGCGCAGGAAATCGAAAAGCTCAAACTGCTCGCCGACGGTAACCAGATTGACGCCAGTACCGTACAAGCGGCGGTCGCCGACAGTGCCCGCTATGACGTCTTCGGCCTGATCGATGCCGCGCTCAATGGCGAGGCCAGTCATGCCCTGCGCACGCTCGAAGGGCTGCGCGGCGAAGGCGTCGACAGCACCGTTGTGCTCTGGGCGCTGGCCCGCGAGTTGCGCTTGCTGGCGACCATCGCTCAGCAATACGGCCAAGGCGTACCGCTGGAGAAAACCTTCAGCCAGGCTCGCCCGCCCGTGTGGGATAAGCGCCGTCCGCTTGTGAGCAAAGCGCTTCAGCGTCACTCGGCCGCACGTTGGAACCTGATGCTTAAAGATGCCCAGCGCGTCGATGCGCAGATCAAGGGCCAGGCGCCGGGCGATCCGTGGTTGGAGATCAGCCGCCTGACGCTGATGCTGGCCGGACAACGTTTGTCGCTTCCTCAGGAGTGATAAACGGCTCTGGACAGCGGCCTCCAGCAGGCCGATGATCCGCGCCGCGGGGCTAGCCTCTTTCAGCCACCCGCCCCGCCCGAGGATTATCATGGCCACATCGAAGAAACGTCCCAATAAAGCGAAATCCATCATTGCCCAGCCTCTGTTCCGCAGCCGTCAGGAACGCGCGAAGAAAGGCAAAGGCAGCTACCGCCGCGAAGCCTCCCAGCAAAACTGGGGGGCTTCTGTCTTTATGGGCACTGGCTTTTTGCTCGCCGGCTTTATCGCCGCGTGAAGGCTTCGCCCCCGGCAGCGTGATAAGGTGGCCGCTGTTTACCGTCTTGGGACCTGCTGATGTTTAACCTGTCACCGCGCATCCTGGCCTGCGCCGCACTGAGCTTTCACTTCAACCTGCTCACCGCCTGCGCCGAAGCGCCACAAGCGCCCCAGCCCACGCCGCCTGCCATTCCCGCCGCCGCCCATGCACCGACCGCTGCCGGCACAACCACCGCGCCCGCGCCTGTCTTGCCACAACAAAGCTTTGAAGAATGGCGCAACCAATTGCGCAGCGATGCAGTTAACGCCGGCATCAGCGCCGCGCTGTTCGACCGCGCCTTTGCCAACGTCACCCTTGATCCCGCCGTGGTCGCCGCCGACAACAGCCAACCTGAATTCACCCGCCCGATCTGGGAATACCTGGACGGCGCCGTCTCGGCCCGCCGCATCGCTAACGGCCAGGCGCAATACGCACAGCAACAGGCCACGCTGAGCCGCATCGAACAACGCTACGGCGTGCAAGCCGAAACGCTGGTGGCCATCTGGGGCATGGAAAGCGCGTACGGCAACAACATCGGCAACAACAGCGTGATCCGCTCGCTGGCCACCCTGGCGTATGAAGGACGCCGCGCCGCGTTCTGGCGCGAGCAATTGATCGCCGCGCTGCAAATTCTTCAACATGGCGACATCCAGCCGGAGCGCCTCGTCGGCTCCTGGGCCGGCGCGATGGGCCAGACCCAGTTCATGCCGACCACCTACAACCAGCACGCCGTGGATTTCGACGGCGACGGCCGCCGCGACGTTTGGTACTCCTCCGCCGATGCCCTCGCCTCCGCTGCCCACTACTTGCAGCAGTCGGGCTGGCAGTTGGGCAAACCGTGGGGCTTCGAAGTGCGTTTGCCGCAAGGGTTCGACTACGCCCTGGCTGACCCCGAGCAGCGCAAAAGCGTGGCTGAATGGACGCGCCTTGGCGTGATGCTCGCCAGTGGCTCGGCCGTTGCGCCGACGCTCGCCGGCGAATCGGCGACCTTGTTGTTACCCGCCGGCCATCGCGGCCCGGCGTTTTTGTTGCTGAGCAACTTCCGCAGCATCCTCAAGTACAACAACTCGTCGTCCTACGCGTTGGCTGTAGGTTTGCTCTCCGACGGCATTCGCGGCGCCAACGCCGCCGTGATCGCCGACTGGCCACGGGACGACCCACAACTGGGCCGCAGCGAGCGTATTGAACTGCAAGAATTGCTTGCCGCCCATGGCTTCGAGCCGGGCAGTGCCGACGGCATCGTTGGCGCCAATACCCGCAAAGCAGTTCGGGCCTATCAGCAGCAGTTGGGGTTGCCGGCGGATGGGTATGCGGATCACAGCTTGCTGAATCGGTTGCGCGGGAAATAAACCGGCGCCTAGCAATTTTCTGTAGGAGCCAGCTTGCTGGCGAATGTTTGAAGCACCGAGGTTTGCAGGGTTCGCCAGCAAGCTGGCTCCTACAGAGCGTGAATATTCAGGCAAACAAAAAAGGGCGACCCATGGGTCGCCCTTTTCAGTTACATCGAAAGGCTTAGCCTTTCTTCGCCTCATGCGCTTGCTGATCCGCGTGATACGAAGACCGCACGAGCGGACCAGACGCCACGTTTTTGAAGCCCATCTTGGTACCCTCTTCAGCGAACCAGGCAAAGATGTCTGGGTGCACGAAGCGCTGTACCGGCAGGTGGTTGCGCGACGGCTGCAGGTACTGACCGAGGGTGAGCATGTCGATGTCGTGTTCGCGCATGCGCTTCATCACTTCAATGACTTCTTCGTCAGTCTCGCCCAGGCCGAGCATCAGGCCCGATTTGGTCGGCACGTGCGGTACGCGTTTTTTGAAGTTTTCCAGCAGGTCCAAGGACCACTCAAAATCCGAGCCCGGACGCGCGGCCTTGTAAAGGCGCGGTACGGTTTCCAGGTTGTGGTTGAACACGTCTGGCGGCTCTTGCTCGGTGATGGCCAACGCCACGTCCATGCGGCCGCGGTAGTCCGGCACCAGCGTTTCCAGTTGCACGCCCGGCGACAGCTTGCGGATTTCACGCAGGCAATCAACGAAGTGCTGGGCGCCGCCGTCGCGCAGGTCGTCGCGGTCTACCGAGGTGATCACCACGTACTTCAAGCGCAGGTCGGCGATGGCGACCGCAAGGTTCATCGGCTCGTCTGCATCCAACGGTTTTGGACGGCCATGGCCAACGTCGCAGAATGGGCAGCGACGGGTGCAAATGTCGCCCATGATCATGAACGTGGCGGTGCCGCCGGAGAAACATTCGCCCAGGTTCGGGCAGGATGCTTCTTCGCACACGCTGTGCAGTTTGTGTTTACGCAGCAGTTGTTTGATGCGGTCGACTTCCGGCGAGACCGGCACGCGGACGCGGATCCAGTCTGGCTTGCGCGGCAATTCCGCGGTCGGCAGGATCTTCACCGGGATACGCGCCATCTTCTCGGCACCGCGCAGTTTCACGCCCATTTCCACCTTGGCCGGTGGGGCTTTAACAGCGGTGCCGGTTGCTTCGTTGCCAGCTACTTCGAGGGTGCTCATAGCGATTCAATTCCGCCCGTCAGGGTCGTCTGTTCAGCGTAGTCGAGGTGTGTGACGAGCTGCGCGCGCAGCCGGGCACTTACTTCGGCAAATTCTATCGGTCCCACCAGATCACGCAGTTGGGTCATGGGCAAGCCGGCATAACCACAGGGGTTGATGCGCTGAAACGGTTGCAGGTCCATGTCCACGTTCAAGGCGAGTCCATGAAACGAGCGGCCATTGCGAATGCGCAGGCCCAGCGAGGCAATTTTCGCCCCGCCCACATACACGCCCGGTGCGTCGGGCTTGGCCTCGGCTGTTACACCATAGCTGGCCAGCAGTTCGATCAAACTCAGTTCGATGCGGCTGACCAGCTCGCGCACACCGAGACTGGAACGGCGTACATCCAACAGCAGGTATGCCACCAACTGGCCTGGGCCGTGGTAGGTCACCTGACCGCCGCG
Organism: Pseudomonas sp. AC229; assembly: GCF_979254655.1. Taxonomy (NCBI): domain Bacteria; kingdom Pseudomonadati; phylum Pseudomonadota; class Gammaproteobacteria; order Pseudomonadales; family Pseudomonadaceae; genus Pseudomonas; species Pseudomonas sp. AC229. The sequence goes on along the minus strand of NZ_CEEDHK010000009.1, from coordinate 210,531 downwards.
GTCCACTTTCACCACCGGAATATCGCCGGGGAACAACACATGTTCGGCTTTGCCAGCCTGCCCTTGGGTAAACACGGGCGGGTGTTCCAGCAGCCAGACTTCATCGGGCGTGTCCGCCACGCGGCTGTCGGTGAAGTGCTGCATGGCATGCCAGGTGGGTTCGTAGGGAACCTGGCCGAGCTCGCGAAAGCCCAGGCGTTGGCTCATCAGAGCACCATGTGCACGCGGCCCGTGGCGCGCAGGTCGCTGTTGATGTCTTGCAGTTGTTCGATGCCGGTGGCGGTGATCAGGTATTGCACGGTCAGGTACTTACCGTTGCGGCTGTCACGCTGCACCAGGGTGCCGACGTCCAGGTCCGGGGCGTGGCGTTGCAGAATCTCGGTTACCAGCGCAACGAAACCCTCGCCGGCATCGCCGATGACTTTGATCGGGTAGCGCTCGCAGGGAAATTCGATGGTGACGTTTTGGGCATCGGTCATGGGCGGTCTCGGCGAACTTGTGGTCCGCAAAAGCGGACACCGGCCCGCTCTTTTGGAGCGAAAGACCGGTGCCTCGGTTATTCGGTGAACGCGGCGATCAGTTGAACAAGCCGAAGAAGAATAGGCGGATGCTATCCCACACGCGGCGGAAGAAGCCACCTTCGTCCACGGTCTCGAGGGCGATCAGGTCGGCGCTGTGCACCACCTTGTCTTCGAGCTTCACTTCAACTTTACCGATCACGTCGCCCTGCTTAATCGGGGCAACCAGTTGCGGATTCAAGGTCATGCTGGCAGCGAGCTTTTTCAGCTGACCGCGCGGCAGGGTCATGGTCAGGTCTTCGGCCAGACCGGCTTTCACCTGGCGGCTCGCGCCTTTCCACACGGTGCCTTGCGCCAGCTCTGCGCCCTTCTGGTAGAAGGTCTGGGTTTCGAAGAAGCGGAAGCCGTAGGTCAGCAGCTTCTGGGTTTCAGCAGCGCGGGCTTGTTCGCTGTTGGTGCCGAATACCACGGCGATCAGACGCATACCGTCGCGCACGGCCGAGGCCACCAGGCAGTAGCCGGCTTCGTCGGTGTGGCCGGTTTTCAGGCCATCAACGGTTTTGTCGCGCCACAGCAGCAGGTTGCGGTTGGGCTGCTTGATGTTGTTCCAGAAGAACTCTTTCTGCGAGTAGATGGCGTAGTGCGCCGGGTCTTCGTAGATGATCGCGCGCGCCAGACGCGCCATGTCGTGCGCCGTGGAGTAGTGCTCGGGGTTAGGCAGGCCGGTGGCGTTCATGAAGTGGCTGCCGGACATACCGAGTTTTTCGGCGGTGGTGTTCATCATGTCGGCGAAGGCGTCTTCGCTGCCAGCGATGTGCTCGGCGGTGGCGACGCTGGCGTCGTTACCCGACTGAATGATGATGCCGTGCAGCAAGTCGCCCAGCGACACCTCAGTGCCCACTTTGATGAACATGCGCGAGCCGCCGGTACGCCAGGCGTGTTCGCTGACCATCACTTTGTCGTTTTCGCTGATCTGGCCACGACGGATTTCCAGGGTGGCGATGTAGGCGGTCATCAGCTTGGTCAGGCTGGCCGGCGGCAGGCGCTGGTCACCGTTGTTCTCCACCAGCACGTTGCCGCTGGCGGCGTCCATCAGCACGTAGGCCTTGGCGGCCAGCTCCGGTGCGGCAGGAACGGCCGTTTCGGCGGCCCAGGTAGCCGGGGCAGTGATCAGGAGGGCGAACAGACTCAGACGGCGGGTAAAGGCGGTGATATTCATCAGTCTCTCAAGTTACTAATGGCAAACAGGCTCTGGCGAGCAAGTCGGTCGAAGCCGGCGCGTCAGGCGCTATTCCGGCTTCACTAAAGTCGGCTGGCCAAGGTTGGCCGACCGCACACTGTTCTGGATGTTCTGGGCTTCACCCTGCGTGTTTACCGGGCCCATCCGCACGCGGTGCAACGTCTGCTGATTGCGCACGATAGAGCTGATAAACACCGGCGCACTCACCACGGTCGTCAGTTTGTCCTTCAGGAGCTGCGCAGCGTCCGGGTTGGCGAAGGCTCCGACCTGGAGATACAGGCCAGATGGAGCGAGTGAAGCGTTTTTTTTTGCGTCAATCTGCACCGGCACCACTGCAGCGGCGTGCTGCTGTGGCGGCGGAGTGTATTGCTCGATGGGCTGGCCCATGATCTGCGTGGTCGTGGTTTTCACTGGCTGCACTTGCGCCATCTGCGGCTGCGCCAACACCATCGGCACCGGGCGACCCTGCTGGGCCCACCACTCGGCTGGGTCGATGCCTTCGACCTTCACGCGGGCGGTGCCGATCTCGGCGTAACCGAGTTTTTTCGCGGCGGCAAACGACAAGTCGATGATGCGATCCGAGTAAAACGGCCCACGGTCGTTCACTCGCAGAATCACGCTTTTGTTGTTGTCCAGGTTGGTCACGCGAACATAACTGGGCAGCGGCAGGGTTTTGTGGGCAGCGCTCATGCCGTACAGGTCGTATTTCTCACCGTTAGCGGTGGCCTGGCCATGGAACTTGGTGCCGTACCAGGAGGCGGTGCCGGTGGCCAGGTAGCGCTTGCCGTCCGGCATCGGGTAATAGGTTTTGCCGAGCACGGTGTACGGGTTGGCCTTATAGGCGCCGTAGTGCGGCATGGGCACGGCATCGGGAACTTTGGAAATGTCGACGTCCCACCATGGCGCGCCGTCGCGGTGCGGACGGGCGAAGTCGCCAGGGCCGGAAACGGTGGTGGGCGTTGGGGTCGGCTGCGGCGCACGGCTGCTGGAGCAGCTGACCAACATAACGGCCAGTGCGCCAAAGGCGATGAGCTTGAACGGCGTTGCCTGCATTTACTTCGTGCCCCGGGCCTGAACCAACAAATCGGATAACTGATGCACCGCCATGGCGTACATCGCGCTGCGATTGTAACGAGTGATGACATAAAAATTGGGTAAGCCTAACCAATATTCCGGTCCCGCTTCACCCTCCAGACGAAAGGCAGTCACGCGCTCATCGTCGCGCACCGCTTCGTGGCTCGACCAGCCCATGGCACGCAGCTCGCCCACGGTTTTTACCGGGTCCAGCCCTTGGGTCAAACCTTGCTCAGCTTGTTCGCCGCTGATTTGCGCGGTGCTGACCACCGCTTCACCGGTGACCCAGCCGTGGCGTTTGAAATAGCTGGCGACGCTGCCGATGGCGTCGTCGGGGTCGCTCCAGATGTTGATGTGGCCGTCGCCGTCGAAGTCCACGGCGTACGCGCGGAAGCTGCTCGGCATGAACTGCGGCAAGCCCATGGCGCCAGCGTAGGAGCCTTTCAGGGTGAGCGGATCGACCTGTTGCTCGCGAGCCAGCAACAGGAACTGTTTGAGTTCTTTGCGGAAAAATTCAGCGCGCGGCGGGTAGTCGAAGCCCAGAGTCGACAAGGCGTCGATCACCCGGTAGCTGCCGGTGTTGCCGCCGTACGATGTTTCAACGCCGATAATCGCCACGATCACCTGCGCCGGTACACCGTATTCCTGCTCGGCGCGGGCCAGTGCTGCTTCGTGCTGACGCCAGAATTCGACGCCTTGGGAAATGCGCCGGTCGGTGATGAAAATCGGACGGTACTCGGCCCAGGTTTTAACCTTTTCGGCCGGACGGGAAATGGCGTCGAGAATCGACTGTTTGCGCTCCACTTCACGGAACAGGTTCACCAGCTGTTCGCCGGCAAAACCGTAGTCGCGGGTCATTTCGGAAACGAATTCGGCAACCTGCGGCGACCCTTCGTAATCAGCGGCAACTGCCTGCTGGGCGAAACCGCAGATACCAGCAAGGCTGGCCAAATGTGCCGTGCGCGTAGCCCAGCGACGCAAACCTAGCATTAAATCCCTCACCCCAATCAAACCTGAGCGATCCACTTACGGTGCGTGTGGACAGCCATTAAAAGCCCAAACCCTGACATCAGCGTCACCAGCGAAGTTCCGCCGTAGCTAATGAAAGGAAGCGGCACCCCAACCACCGGCAACAGGCCACTGACCATGCCGATATTGACGAACACATAAACAAAGAAGGTCATCGTCAGGCTGCCGGCGAGCAGCTTACCGAACAGCGTCTGCGCTTGGACAGTAATTACCAGGCCACGCGCAATCAGCAGCGCGTAAACCAACAACAGCAAGCAGATGCCGACCAGGCCGAACTCTTCGCCCAAAACCGCGATGATAAAGTCCGTATGGCTTTCGGGCAAAAAATCCAGGTGCGATTGGGTGCCCAACAACCAGCCTTTTCCGAAAACGCCGCCCGAGCCGATGGCCGCTTTCGATTGAATAATGTTCCAGCCAGTGCCCAGCGGATCGCTCTCCGGATCGAGGAATGTGAGCACCCGCTGCTTCTGGTAGTCGTGCATCACGAAGAACCACATCGCGATCGCCACCGGCACTACAGCCGCCACCGCGCCTAGGATCCAGCGCCATTGCAGCCCGGCCATAAACAGTACAAACGCGCCCGAGGCGAGAATCAGCAACGAGGTGCCAAGGTCGGGTTGGCGGATCACCAACACGAACGGAATGCCGATCAAGGCGAGGCTGATAACGATGTGTTTAAGCCGTGGCGGTAAATTGTGTCGAGCCATGTACCAGGCGATGGTCGCCGGCATGAGGATCTTCATAAACTCCGCCGGCTGGAACCGAATGATGCCGGGGATGTTGATCCAGCGAGTAGCGCCCATGGCGTTGTGGCCCATGACGTCCACCACCACCAACAGCCCCACGCCCGCCAGGTAACCGAGCGGCACCCAGCGCGCCAGGAAGCGCGGTTCGAACTGAGCGATCACGCACATGGCCACGGCGCCCAGGCCGAACGAGGTGGCTTGCTTCAACAGCAGGTCAACGTTCTTGCCGCTGGCTGAATACAGCACGAACAGGCTGCCGGCCGCGAGCACGGTAAGCAGCACGAACAACTGGCCGTCGATGTGCAGGCGCTGCAACAAACTGGCGCGCCGACGCATCACGTCTTCGTTGGAAATTGTCCGGTCGAAGTTATTACTCATGCTGCCCCACAGTAAGCGCTATTCATGACGGGGCGCCTCAGCCGTAACCGGCGGTGCGTATTGCGGTTTCAGTTGGCCGTTTTCGCCCAGCAGCCAGGCGTCCATCACAGCCTTGGCCACCGGCGCCGCCACGCTGGAACCGCCCTCGCCGTTTTCAATCATCACAGCCACGGCAATTTTCGGCGATTCGGCCGGCGCGAAGGCGATGAACAGCGCGTGGTCGCGGTGGCGTTCGTCGAGCTTGGAGCGGTCGTACTTCTCGCCCTGCTTGATCGCCACCACCTGCGCGGTGCCGCTCTTGCCGGCGATGCGGTAGGTCGAGGTGTCGCCGACTTTGTGTGCGGTGCCGCGCGGGTTGTGCATCACCTGTTGCATACCGGCGCTCACTTGCGCCCAGTCGCCGGGGTTACGCAGCACAATATCGGGCATGGGGTTGGGGTCGACTGGCGGCACGCCGTCCACGGTTTTCGCCAGGTGCGGACGAATCCATTTGCCGTGGTTGGCCACCAACGCCGACACCTGCGCCAACTGCAACGGTGTGGTTTGCATGTAGCCCTGGCCGATGCCGAGAATCAGCGTTTCGCCCGGGAACCAGGCTTGGCGATAGCGACCGCGTTTCCAGTCGCGGCTGGGCATCAGGCCGGGCGATTCTTCGAACATGTCCAGCGACACCTTCTGGCCGATGCCAAAACGGCTCATGTAGGTGTACAGGCGGTCAATGCCGAGCTTGTGCGCGAGGTCGTAAAAGTAGGTGTCGTTGGACCGCATGATCGCGGCTTGCAAGTCCACCGAGCCGTCGCCACTGCGGTTCCAGTTGCGGTATTTGTGGTCGTAGTTGGGCAATTGGTAAAAGCCCGGGTCGTACACGCGCGTGCTCGGTGTCACCACGCCGGAGTCCAGCCCGGCAATCGCCACGGCGGGCTTGATGGTCGAGCCGGGCGGATACAACCCGCGCAGCACGCGGTTGAACAACGGCCGGTCCGGCGAGTCGCGCAGCTCGGAGTAAGCCTTGAAGCCGATGCCGGTGACAAACAGGTTGGGGTCGAAACTCGGCTGGCTGACCATCGCCAGCACTTCGCCGGTGTTCGGGTCCAGCGCCACAACGGAACCACGGCGCCCGCCCAGTGCGGCTTCGGCGGCTTCCTGCAGGTGAATGTCCATGCTCAGCACAATGTCGGCGCCGGGCACCGGGTCGGTGCGTTTGAGCACGCGCAGAACGCGACCACGGGCGTTGGTTTCGACTTCTTCGTAGCCCACCTGGCCATGCAACTGCGCCTCGTAGAAGCGCTCGATACCGGTTTTGCCGATATGGTGGGTGCCGCTGTAATTCACCGGGTCGAGCACTTTCAGCTCGGCCTCGTTGATGCGCCCGACATACCCCACGGAGTGAGCGAAGTGTTCGCCTTGCGGGTAATGGCGAACCAACTGCGCCACCACTTCCACGCCTGGCAGGCGGAATTGATTCACGGCGATGCGGGCGATCTGTTCTTCGCTCAGCTCGAACAGAATGGGCACCGGCTCAAAGGGGCGACGGCCCTGACGCATACGCCGCTCAAACAGGGTGCGGTCTTCGGGGGTCAGCTCCAGCACTTCGACGATGACGTCGAGCACTTGCTGCCAGTCGCCGGCACGCTCGCGGGTCATGCTCAGGCTGAAGCTTGGCCGGTTGTCGGCCACCACCACGCCATTGCGGTCGAAAATCAGCCCACGGGTGGGCGGAACCGGCTGCACATGCACGCGGTTGTTTTCAGAAAGGGTCGAGTGGTACTCGTACTGAATCACCTGCAGGTAATACAGGCGCGCAATCAGCACCACGATCAACAAACAGATGGCGACCGCCCCCACCACCACGCGATTGCGAACTTGGCGGGCGTCTTTCTCGTGGTCCTTGAGGCGGATCGGCTGCGGCATTACGAGGCTTTATTTGTGATAAGGGTGCCCGGACAACACGGTCCAGGCGCGATAAATCTGTTCACCGAGCAGAATGCGCACCAGCGGATGCGGCAACGTCAGCGGCGACAACGACCAGCGCTGTTCGCTGCGAGCCTGCACTTCGGGCGCCAGACCCTCCGGGCCGCCGACCATCAAGTTGATGGTGCGCGCATCCAGACGCCAACGCTCCAGCTCCGCCGCCAACTGCTCAGTGCTCCACGGTTTACCCGTGACCTCCAGCGTGACGATCTTTTCCCCCGGTTGCACCTTCGCCAGCATGGCCTCGCCTTCCTGACGGATCAGGCGCGCCACGTCGGCATTCTTGCCACGGGTGTTCAGGGGAATTTCCACCAGTTCAAGCGGCAGCTCGGCAGGCAGACGTTTGGCATATTCCTGCCAACCGTCTTCCACCCAGCGCGGCATGCGCGAACCGACAGCGATCAGTCGTATACGCAAGGGGTGCCCTTACTCGCCGTCGCTGTTGAACTGTCCCGCGCTGTTCTGGTTCTGCGCACGGCTTTGCTCGGCGCCCTGCCACAGACGCTCCAGGTCGTAGAACTGGCGAGCGGTTGGCAGCATCACGTGAACGACGATGTCGCCCAGGTCGAGCAGTGCCCATTCGCCGGTGTCCAGGCCTTCGCTGCCCAGCGGGCGAACGCCCTTTTCTTTGACCTTTTCCAGCACGTTGTCCACCAGGGACTTCACGTGACGGTTGGAGGTACCGCTGGCGATCACCATGAAATCGGTGATGCTGGTTTTGCCGCGTACATCGATGGTGGTGATGTCTTGGGCTTTGATGTCTTCAAGGGCGGCGACGGCCAATTTGACCAGGTCTTCGCTCGGCATTACGGGCTTGCTCATAGTTAACTCGTTTCTCGTGTCTAGTTCTGCGCGCGGTACAGTCCGTGCGCATTGATGTAGGCCAGCACCGCGTCGGGCACCAGAAAACGCACCGACTTTCCGCTGGCCAGCAGATTCCGGATCTGGGTGGCAGACACCGCAAGCGGGGTCTGCCAGATAAAAGCAATCTGGCCGCCGGGACCGCTCATGGTCAGCGGGTCGCTGACACTGCGGGCTGCCAGAACATCACGCAGCGCTTGCGGCGCTTCGCTGTCGGCATCCGGACGTTGCAACACCAGGATGTGACAGTGGTCCAGCAATTCTTCCCAACGATGCCAGGTCGGCAGGCCGCAAAACGCGTCCCACCCCAGCAGTAAAAACAGTTGATCCTCAACCGCCAGTTCCGCGCGCAACGACTCCAGCGTTTCGATGCTGTAAGAGGGCCGATCGCGCTTGAGTTCGCGGTCGTCCACCGTCAGCAACGGCACCCCGGCAACGGCCTGCTCGACCATGGCCAAGCGGTCCGGCGCCGACACTTGCGGGGCGTCGCGGTGCGGCGGACGGGCGTTGGGAATCAGGCGCAGCTCGTCCAGCGCCATGAACTCCGCCACTTCCAGGGCGCTGCGCAAATGGCCGACGTGCACCGGGTTGAACGTGCCGCCGAGCACGCCAATGCGTTTGCCCACCGCTGTTGGTTCAGTGTTCAAGTACGGATATGACCGTCGCCGAACACCACGTACTTCTCACTGGTCAGCCCTTCCAGGCCAACCGGACCACGGGCGTGCAGCTTGTCGGTGCTGATACCGATCTCTGCGCCCAGGCCGTATTCGAAGCCATCGGCGAAACGCGTCGAGGCGTTGATCATCACCGAGGCGGAATCCACTTCAGTGATAAAGCGCCGGCCGTGGGTGAAGTTCTCAGTGACGATGGAATCGGTGTGCTGCGAACCGTAGGTGTTGATGTGCTCGATGGCTTCGTCGAGGCTGTCGACGATACGAATCGACAAGATCGGCGCGGTGTATTCAGTGCGCCAGTCTTCTTCAGTGGCTTCCAGCACATCGCTGCCCAGCAGCGCGCGAGTGCGCGGGCAACCGCGCAGCTCAACCTTTTTGTCGCGATAAATAGCGGCCAGCGGCGGCAACACGCGCTCAGCAATAGCGGCGTGCACCAGCAAGGTTTCCATGGTGTTGCACGGCGCGTAGCGCTGGGTTTTGGCGTTGTCGGCAATGCGGATGGCTTTGTCGATATCGGCCGCGGCATCGATAAACACGTGGCAGATGCCGTCCAGGTGTTTGATCACCGGCACTTTGGCATCGCGGCTGATGCGCTCGATCAGGCTTTTGCCGCCGCGCGGCACGATCACATCCACATACTCGGGCATGGTGATCAGCGCGCCCACGGCGGCGCGGTCAGTGGTTTCCACCACTTGCACGGCGGCCGCTGGCAAACCGGCTTCGGCCAGGCCTTGCTGAATGCAGGCGGCGATGGCGCGGTTGGAATTAATCGCTTCCGAGCCGCCGCGCAAAATGGTGGCGTTGCCCGACTTCAGGCACAGGCTGGCGGCGTCGATGGTCACGTTCGGACGCGACTCGTAAATGATGCCGATCACACCCAACGGCACGCGCATTTTGCCCACCTGAATGCCGGAGGGCAGGTAACGCATGTCGCGGATTTCGCCGATGGGGTCTGGCAAGGTGGCCACCTGACGCAAGCCTTCGATCATCTCGTCGATGCGCGCGGGGGTCAGGGCCAGGCGGTCCAGCAAGGCGGGTTCAAGGTTGTTGGCGCGGCCGTTGGCGAGGTCTTGCTCGTTGGCAGCGGTGAGTTCGGCGCGGGCTGCATCCAGGGCAGCGGCGGCGGCGTGCAGGGCACGGTTCTTCTGCGCAGTGCTAGCGCGGGCCACCACACGGGAGGCCTCACGGGCAGTGCGACCCAGGCGGGTCATGTAGTCGAGCACGGACTCAGTCATGTCGAGGCGGTCTGGCAGTCGGGAAAGCGGCTGATTATAGCGGCGCGGCGGGCCCACGCCCAGCGGCGTCTGGCGGGTGGTAAACAGGGCGTTACAACTCAGCCGCCGGTAACACTGACAAGCACAGCGCGCGCGCCTCGCCGCGAGACGGTGACACTTGCCCGCACACCGCGCCCCCGCTCCGCCCGAAGGTTAGGTAAACAAACGGGGCGCAGATGTCTACCGTGCAGTCATAGCCAATTGCCCACCGCCAGGGACGGGCAACACAACCATGACAGGTGAAGGGAGACGCGCCATGCGCTATCGCACCGACTACAGTCCGGCGCTGTTGGTAGAGCCCAGCCCGTTTGTGCAACTGGGGCAATGGCGCGTGCAGTACCAAGCCTATTCCACCCGCGCCGACGACCCGCGCAGCCCGGTGCTGTTGCTAGGCGGCGCGTTCCAATGCTTCCGCTCGTTTGCCAGCGAAGTGGACGAACTGCTGATCGATCACCCGGTCATTTTGCTCGACCTGCCCAGCCAGGGCGGCAACCTGCAACTGGCGCCCGAACTGAGCCTGGAAGCGCTCGCCGACCTGATCGCCGCCTTCGCCAGCGAACTCAACGTGCCGCCACTGATGCCCATTGGTTTGTCTTACGGTTCGGCGTTGGCCGCGCTGTTTGCGGCCCGGCACCCGCAGCACTGCGCGCGACTGCTGTTGGCCGGTATCACCGCCTTTGGCCGCCGGGGCGCGCGGGTATTACTGGAAGAAAGCCTGGCGCTGCTGGCCGAGGGGCGTTGCGCCGAGTTTGCCCACGGCGCCGTGACCGGCCTGCTCAACCCCACTCGCAGTCAGGAAACCGGCGTAGCGCCGGTGTTTCGCAAAGCCCTGCTGCGCCAGTTGCAACGCTTGTCGGCGACTGAAATCGAGCGCTACCGGCAAAACAGCCAGCGCCTGCTGGCCTTTGCCGGCTTCCACCAGCACCCCATTTGCCCGACCCTGGTGCTCGCCGGTGAATACGACCACTTCACCCAGCCGTGGGAACACACCGTATTTGCCAGCGCCTGCGCCGACGCCCAGTGCGCGCTGATTCACAACGCCGACCACCTCGCCCAATTCGAACAGCGCAACGCCTGCGCCAGTTTGTACAACCCGTTCCTGCGCGGCGAACCGCTGCCGTTGATCAGCCCCGGCAGCACCCACCTGCCGCGCAGCCAGTGGCCGCACCTGGAAAAACGCCACGAACCGCGAAATCCGCCGCTGCATAACCGCGCGCGGTTGCTGCATCCGGTGATAGGTGAACTGAATGTCGACGTGAACGAACTCGGATTTTTTGGCGGGCTCTTACAGCGCGACTTGCCAACCCTAATGCCGCAACGCGGCTGGCAACTGCAGATGGTTGATATGCCCGCCATGGCGATTCTGCCCGTGCGAAGCAGCAGCGCGGAATTGGCCTGGGTGTTTGCGCACACCGATGCAGCAGGGAGTGCGGCGCTGGCCGAACGGGTGAGGCAAGGGGCGATGCCTACGGTTGCCTGCGCCTAAAGAGCGCCGTAACGCCGCCCTCTCCCCCGGCCCCTCTCCCGCAAGCGGGCGAGGGGTGACGTTTCCTTTCGAGCGACTCGATCAGCCCCCTCGCCCGCCTGCGGGAGAGGGTTGGGGAGAGGGGCCGTTGATTTTCACACCGATGCCTCAATCACCCGCACCAACGTCGCCTGCGTCACCGGCGGCAACCCTTGGCTGTGCAGCGCCGGGTCCAGCACCTCGGTGTGGCGAAAACCGCACCGGGCAAACGCCTCGATAATCTCGTCCGCATTGCTGTAGTGCAGCGGGTAATTGCCCCGCGTCAGCCGCCCGATAATGCCCACGCCCCAGCGCAGCTGGCGGTAGCGCGGGTGCTCTTTAAGGTCGGGGTATAGGTCGGTGAGGTAGATGCCGTGCGGAAAACTTTTTAATTGCGCCGCCAAGGCCGTCCAGAATCCTTCAATCACTGGCCGCTCGAAGTAGTTCACCAGTCCCTCGGTAATCACCACCACGGGCTCCGATCGATCCAGCCCGGCGAACAACGCTTCCAAACTTTGCTCGGCCAGAATGTCGACCGAGCGCACCTGATGGCGGCCGTTGAGCCAGCCTTCGCTGTGCAGCAGCAGGCGTTTGCGCACGGCCATGCCCGGCAGGTCGGCTTCCAGATAACGCACGTCGGGGTAACGCTGGCAAAAGCGCCGACCGCGCGGCGACAGCCCGCAGGCAATTTCCACCACCTGACGCACGCCCCGCTCTTCGATGGCGGCGGTGAGCCGAGCGTCCAGCAGCAGGTGCCGCTGCAACAAAAGGTGCTCGATATCCAACCCAAAGCCCACCCGCGCACCCCAGGCAATCGGACTCAGCAGGCCGTGCACCCAGCGGCCGAATGGCGTGGCAAAGGCGGCGTCGCTCAGTTGATGGCGGTACCAGACGTAGCCGGTGTAATGGGCGCTGGGGCTGATGTGGGCACTGTCGGCGCGGCTGCGGTCGGGCATGGCCAAAGCTCTTATTGTTATGATCGCCCGAGCCTAAGCCTTGCCCCTGCGTGATGACAGCCCATGCCGAGTGATCCCACCCTTAGTTTGCCCACCGCTTCGCGACCCAACTGGCCAGAAGGCCGCGCCCTGCCCGATCACTTTTTCGACCGCGACGCGCAGTTGCTGGCGCAGTCGCTGCTGGGCAAAGTCATCCGCCACCGCGTCGGCGACTTGTGGCTCGCGGCACGCATCATCGAAACCGAGGCCTATTACTTCGCCGAAAAAGGCAGCCACGCTTCCTTGGGCTACACGGAGAAACGCCGGGCGCTGTTCCTCGATGGCGGACACATTTATATGTACTACGCGCGCGGCGGCGACTCGCTGAACTTCAGCGCCCACGGGCCGGGCAACGCGGTGCTGATTAAATCGGCGTTTCCTTATACCGACGCCCACAGCGGCCCGGAATGCCTGGCGCGCATGCAGCAGAACAACCCCGACAGCCAGGGCCAGCCGCGCTCGTTGGAAAAACTCTGTAACGGTCAGACCCTGCTGTGCCGCGCCCTCGGCCTTAAAGTGCCGGCCTGGGATGGCAAACGCTTCGACCCCGAGCGGTTTTTTGTCGAAGATGTCGGCTACGCCCCCGAGCAGATAATTCAAACCACCCGCCTGGGCATTCCCCTCGGCCGCGATGAACATTTGCTCTACCGCTTTGTCGATGCTGCTTACGCCCGCCACTGCACGCGCAATCCTCTGCGCCGTGGGCAACTGGAAAATCAGGATTTCTACTACATGATCTCGCAACAGGACCTTGCCCCATGACGGAGTGGCTCAACCAACTCACCGGCTGGCTCAGCGCCAACCCTCAATGGCTGGGCATCGCCATTTTTGTCGTGGCCTGCGTGGAGTGCCTGGCGATTGCCGGCATCATCGTGCCCGGCACGGTGCTGCTGTTCGCCATTGCTGTGCTGGCCGGCAGCGGCGCCCTGACCCTCGGCGAAACCCTGCTGCTGGGTTACACCGGCGGCCTGCTGGGCGATGCCATTTCCTATGCGCTAGGCCGGCGCTTTCACCAGAACATCCGCAACCTGCCGGGCCTGCGCACCCACCCCGAATGGCTGGCCAGCGCCGAGAGTTACTTCCAGCGCTACGGCGTGGCGAGTCTTTTGGTGGGCCGCTATATCGGCCCGCTGCGCCCGATGTTGCCGATGGTGGCCGGCATGCTCGACATGCCGTTGCCGCGCTTCATTATCGTCAGCCTGATTGCCGCGGCCGGCTGGTCGATTGCGTACTTGATGCCCGGCTGGGCCACTGGCGCCGCCATGCGTTTGCCATTGCCGGAAGGCTTCTGGGGACAAGCCGCCGTGGTGGCCGCCGCGTTGGCGGTGTTTATCGGCATCAGCCTGCAAGGCGCGCTGCGCCAACAACACCGTGCCACCGCCTGGATGGCTGGCATGGGCTTTGTGCTGCTGATCGCCATGCTGATCGGCTACCCGCGCCTGGGTCAGCTCGACCAAGGCCTGATGGCGCTGGTGCAAGAACAGCGGCAACCGGCGATGGACAGCATCATCACCATCATCACGCGCCTGGGCGACTTCCGCACCCAGCTCACGGTCGGCATCATGCTCTGCCTGATGCTGCTGGTGGCTCGCCAATACCGCAGCTTTCTCTTCGCCACCGGCACCATGCTGGGCTGCGCCATCGCCAACCATTTCCTGAAACTGTTCTTTGGCCGCGCCCGCCCGGAAATCCTGCTGGAGCCGCTGCACAGCTTCAGCATGCCCAGCGGCCATAGCTCGGGAGCGTTTGCGTTTTTCCTGACGTTGGCGGTGTTGGCGGGGCGTGGTCAGCCGGTGCGAATGCGCCTGACCTGGCTGCTGCTGGCCGTGATTCCGGCGTTGGCGATTGCTTTGTCGCGGGTGTACCTGGGCGTGCATTGGCCAACCGACATCATCGCCGGCGCACTGCTTGCCGCCACGGCGTGCGCCGCAAGCCTGACGTGCTCGCAATGGCGTCAGCCCTTGCCGGCCATGGCACCGCGCGTGTGGTGGTTGGTGCTGCCGGCGTGCCTGGCCGTGCTGGCCGCCCATGCCAGTTGGGCGTTGCCACAGGCGTTGGAGCAGTATCGGTATGCGCCGATGGTGCCGTGAAAAAATCGCGGCTAAAGCCGCTCCTACAGTCCAACGCAAGTCTGTAGGAGCGGCTTCAGCCGCGATGCTGTTGATCTAGGCGGTCATCTCGCCCTGCAACTCGTCCAGCATCCCCTGAATGGCATCGAGCCGTTCTAGCGGATCATCAATCGCCAGCAGTTGCAGCTTTTGCTCGACATCGAACGGCAGCAGATACGCCAGTTGATACCCCAAGCTCTGCTGCCCCGTCGCCTCATTGCCCATGCCCAATTCCGACACCATCGGGTGCTGAGCCAGCGCTTGCAGCAGCGCGGCCAGGTCGGCGTGTTCGGGCAGCAGCGGGAAGTCCGAGGCCTCGTCGGCCCAGGTAACCTCGGCGGTGGTCAGTTGGTCGCGCTGCACGTGCGAGCGTTGCACATGGAAGCGCCGGGCGCCCTCCACGCGAATGCCGAGCAAGCCGTTGGGCTGCTGTTTCCAGTCGCGAATCACCGCTTCGCAGCCGGCTTGGGCGAAGCTGTCTGCCGCCTCGCCCACTTCGCGACCTTCGAGAATGCACACCACGCCGAAGCCTTCGTTGCGTTTCATGCAGGCGCTGATCATGTCCAGATAACGCGCTTCGAAAATTTGCAGGTCGAGCACGCTGCCGGGGAACAGCACCACATTGAGGGGAAACAACGGCACCATCTTTCTCGCTCCTGATTCACTCGTAGGGCTGTGACAACGGTTGCGCCGGGATGATCAGCTGAAAAGCGCCACGGCCAGCGGCAGCGCCACGGCCGTGCCGACACCCATCAAGCTCATGGCCAGCGCAGCGAAGGCGCCACATTCTTCGCCTTCTTGCAGGGCGCGCGAGGTGCCGACGGCGTGGGCGGTCATGCCCAGGGCCAAGCCTTGCGCCGCCGGGTGGCGAACGCCGATGCGGCGCAGCAGTTCAGGCCCGAGGATGGCGCCGATCACGCCGGTGATCAGCACGAACACCGCCGCCAGCGCGGCAATGCCGCCAATCTGATCAGCGACCAACATGGCAATGGGCGAGGTCACCGATTTGGGTGCCATGCTCATCAGCATCATGTGGTCGGCGCCGAACCACCAGGCCAGCAACACGCCCATGCCGGTGGCCACCACGCCGCCGATTAACAGGGTCAGCAAAGTCGGCCAGAACAGTTGGCGAATCCGTTTCAGGTTCAAAAACAGCGGCACCGCCAGGGCGACGGTGGCAGGGCCGAGAAAGATGGTCAGGGCTTTGGCGCTGTCTTTGTATTCGTCGTAGCTCAGGCCACAGGCCACCAGCACGGCGATTACGGCAAGCATCGAGACCAGCACCGGCTGCAGGAAAAACCAGCGGGTTTTCTCGTAGGCGGCAAGCGCCAATTGGTACGCGGCCAGGGTGACGCCAACGCCAAACAAAGGGTGGTGAATGAGCGCCTGCCAGGCGCCGGCGACATCAAACATCTCGCTCACCTCGCTTGCGCTGCTGACGGTCGATGAGCTTTTGCATCATCCAGCCGGCGAACAGCATCGACAGCAGCACCGACAACACCAACGAGCCGCCCACCGCCCAGAAGTCGGCGGCAATCGCCTTGGCATACACCATCACGCCCACCGCTGCCGGCACCAGCAACAGCGGCAAATACCGCAGCAAGCTCGACGAGGCCACGGAGATCGATTCGTCCACCTCGCCCTGCCAGATCAGGTAACCGAGCAGCAGCACCAGCCCAATGATCGGGCCCGGCAGCATGTGCAAAAACAGCACGTTCAATACCGTGCCAAGCAGTTGAAAAACCACCAACCAGGTCAGGCCACGTAACAGCATGAGGTTCTCCAATGCAGACCCGGCGGGCGCTGCCACCGGGGTAAAAAATTGCGTCGGGCATTATAAGCACGCTAAGCAAAACGCCCCAACCAGACCGTCGCGCCGGCTGTATGGGCTGTTATTCGCCGCAGCGATGCAGGGTTGACCGTCTTCACCTCGCGTGATGATCTACGGGCATGGACGTTTCAACAAAAACAAAACCCGTCTCCCCAAGGAGGACATATGCCATTGGTACCCGTCGCTGAACTGAAATCCTACATCGGCAAAGAACTTGGCCACTCCGAGTGGCTGACGATTGACCAGGAACGCATCAACCAATTCGCCGAGTGCACGGGCGACCATCAATTCATTCACGTCGACCCGGAAAAAGCCGCCAAGACGCCGTTCGGCAGCACCATCGCCCATGGCTTCCTGTCGCTGTCGCTGATTCCGGTGCTGATGGAGAAAATCGCCCTGGCCCCCGAAGGGCTGAAAATGGCGGTGAACTACGGCCTGGACAGCGTGCGTTTTATCCAGCCGGTGAAAGTGAACTCGCGCGTGCGTGTGTCGGCCAGCGTGATCGACATCACCGAGAAAAACCCGGGCCAGTGGCTGCTCAAAGCCAAATGCACCCTGGAAATCGAAGGCCAGGCCAAGCCGGCGTATATCGCTGAGTCGCTGAGCTTGTACTTCGTCTGATTCTGGACGGTGTGGAACAACAGGGCGCTTCGGCGCCCTGTTTTTTTGGGGAAGCATCGCGGCATACTCCGCCCAAACCCCGATCCAACATGGACGTTCTCCCCCATGCGCCACCTCTCCCTCCTCGCCCTGGCCCTGCTGCTAACCGCCTGCGGCAAAGGCGAACCGCTGACCCCGCCCAACGCCGTACTCCCCGATGGCGGCCGTTATCGCGGCGAGGTCGTCGAGGGTTTGCTGCAAGGCAAAGGCCGGATCGATTACCCCAACGGCAGTTGGTATGAAGGCACGTTCAAAGACGGCCTGATGGATGGCGAAGGCGAACTGCACCACTCGGACGGCACTCATTACAAAGGCGGGTTCGCCAATGGCGACTTCGCCGGGCAAGGCACGCTGACGTACACCGAGGGCAGCAGTTACACCGGCGCCTTCAAGGCAGGCAAACAAGACGGCGTCGGCGCGCTGATCATCAAAGACGGCGACCGCTATCAGGGCGAATTCAAAAACGATCAGTACCACGGCATCGGCAAGCTGCAACGTGCCGACGGCAGCGGCTTTGAAGGCAGCTTCAAGAAAGGCGAGCCCGAAGGCTTCGGCACCACCACCGATGAGCGCGGCAACCAGCTCACCGGCACCTTCAAAAAGGGCGTGATCAATGGCGAAGGCACGCTCAAAGGCGAAGATGGCAGCACGTATGTCGGCAGTTTCAAAAAATCGAATCTGGAGGGCAAAGGCCGCTATCAAAGCGCGGACGGTGACGTCTGGCTCGGCCAGTTCAGCCAGGGCAGCCTGACCGGCAAAGGCCAGTTGGAGCGCACCGACGGCACCCGTTACGACGGCGATTTCAAATACTGGCGTTACCACGGCGAAGGCGTTTTGAAACTGGCAGACGGTGGCCGCTATCAAGGCCACTTCGCCCGTGGCAACTACGACGGCGCCGGCACGCTCACCCTGGCCGACGGCACGGTGCAGAACGGCACCTGGAAGAACGGCAAGCTGGCCCGTGACGCGCAAGGCAATGCCCTGCCCGACCCGCTGGAAGTCGGCCTGTTGCAACAGGGCAAATTGCTAGACCAAGCGCTGACTGCCATTCCCGCCTCCACCCCGGCCGTCGAGCTGTACACCCTGACCCTGGCTGGCGACGGCGACCAAAGCGTGTTCCTGCGCGAGGCCGACTACGTCAGCAACCTGCTGCGCGAGCGCTTCGGCGCCTACGGCCAGATCACCTTGGTGAATCACCGCGACCACATGCTCGACCGCCCGCTGGCCACGCGCGAAAACCTGCGCCGCGCGATAAAAACCCTGGCCGAACGATCGGGCGCCGAAGACGTGGTGTTCATCTACCTTACTAGCCACGGCTCCAGCGACCATCAGCTGAGCCTGGTGCAGCCGGGCCTGGAACTGGCCAATATGCCGGCCCAGGAACTGGCGGAACTGCTCGTGCCATTAAAGAGTCACTACAAAGTGGTCGTCGTTTCGGCGTGTTATTCGGGTGGCTTCATCCCGCACATCAGGGATGACAACACCCTGGTAATGGCCGCCGCGCGCAGTGACAGAACCTCATTCGGCTGCTCCGATGAGGCCGACTTCACCTACTTCGGCCGCGCCTTGTTCGCCGAAGCCCTGAGCAGCACCGACGACCTGGAACGGGCCTTCGAGCAAGCCAAGGCCAGCGTGGCCAAACGCGAGCTGGAAGATGAGTTCGAGCCGTCGGAGCCGCAGCTATGGGCGCCCAAAGGGGTGCTCAACCAGTGGCGCACGTTGCGCGCCGGTCAGGCCAGACAGGCCCTGGCCAAAGGCGCAGCGAGCAACCCCGACGACAGCAACTAGACTTGAGGTTGTCGGATTCCAGGAGGGAGTAGCACCATGTATTTGACCCCACAGAACATCCTGCTCACCGGCGCCACCGGCCTGACCGGCGAACACCTGCTCGACCGTTTGCTCAGCGAGCCCACGGTGCAGCGTGTGCTCGCCCCAACCCGTCGCGCGCTGGCCGAACACACCCACCTGGACAACCCGCAAGGCGACCTGCTGACCTTGTTGCCTACGCTCGATGGCAAACAGGACATCGCCTTTTGCTGCCTGGGCACCACGATCAAACAGGCCGGCTCGCAGGAAGCGTTTCGCGCCGTCGATTACGACATGGTTCTGGCGGTCAGCCAGCGCGCTCGCGACTTGGGTGCGCGGCACTTCCTGCTGATCAGCGCGATGGGCGCCAACCCGAAATCGTCGGTGTTCTACAACCGCGTGAAGGGTGAAGTGGAGCAAGCGCTGATCGCCCAGAACTGGCCGCAGCTGACCATCGCCCGCCCTTCTTTACTGATCGGCGACCGCCTGGAACCGCGCCTTGGCGAACGCCTGCTGGCGCCGATCATGCGCTGGGTGCCGGGTAAATACCGTGGCATTCCGGCCTGCACGCTGGCCCGCGCGCTGTGGCGCCTGGCTTTGGAAGAAGGCGAAGGCGTGCGCATTGTGGAGTCGGACGAATTGCGCCGTCTGGGCCGCTGAGCGCTGCCTATTGCACATTGTTTAACGCACATCGAGCGGCCACTATGGCCGCTCTTTTTTACCGCTCGAGATTGGCCATGACCACCACGTTGCTCTCCGTACTGCAAACCGCCGACATGCTGGAAATCAACGGCCTGTACGCCTGGCAATTCGAACTGCACAGCGACCCGGCCCACCCCGGCCCGGCGTTGCGTATCGAATGCATGGACGGCCGCGAATTGCGCAAATGGCAATTCACCCTGGAGCAGATCGCCGCCGCCCAACACAACGTCGCCAGCGACAGCTGGGCCATCAGCGATGGCAAAGCCAGCCATGAAATCAAAGCACTGGCCGGCATCAACGCCGACAACGCCGATGCGGCGGATGACATGCCGGATGATGATGTGGCTGAGTTGTAAAACCATCGCGGCTAATCGGAATACCCCCAACCGCTCCTCCAGCAGATTGAGGTCTCCTTCAGCAGAGGCGCCACCTTCGGTAGCCTGGGTCCCCGCGTTCGCGAGGACGACGGAGGTTTATCGGTTATCCCCTGTCTCTTATACACATCTCCGAGCCCACGAGACGAAGCGGCACATCGCGTATGCCGTCTTCTGCTTGAA
>NZ_CEEDHK010000009.1:190302-190593 GCF_979254655.1 Pseudomonas sp. AC229 | reverse complement strand
ATGTGTATAAGAGACAGCGCGAGGACGACGGTGGTTTATCGGTTATCCCCGTCGTCCTCGCGAACGCGGGGACCCAGAGTCGCAAGCCGAGCCCCCACCACAATCCGCCGCTTACCCCGAGACTGAACCCCGATGTGGCTGAGTTGTGAAACAAGCGCGGCTAATCGAAATGCCGCCCCAACCGCTCCTACAGCGGATTGGGGTCTGCTTCAGGAGCGGCGCCACCTTCGATCTGTCTCTTATACACATCTCCGAGCCCACGAGACGAAGCGGCACATCTCGTATGCCGTC
>NZ_CEEDHK010000009.1:0-190292 GCF_979254655.1 Pseudomonas sp. AC229 | reverse complement strand
TTCGCGAGGACGACGGAGGTTTATCGGTTATCCCCGTCGTCCTCGCGAACGCGGGGACCCAGAGTCGCAAGGCGAGCACCCATCACAATCCGCCGCTTACCCCGAGGCTGAACCCCAACGCAGCAGCCAGCGACAACGGCAGCAACAGCGTGTCGAGTAACGCGCTGGCGGGCAAATCGAGCCCTGGGTATTTCGGCGCTTCGGCGCCAAAGCGGTCCAGCGGACAGCAGCCGCCGTTCAAGGTGTACCAATCCAGTCGCGTGCCGGCATACACCACGGGCGCACCCGGCTTGGCGGCGTTCAAGGTGCGGGTGGTGGCGCAGCCGAACAATTGGGCCGCAAGCAGCACCAGCAGCAAGGCCCGCGCGGTTTTATTCATCGCTGCTCAGGTGATGCTCGCCCCAGCGCGGCAGCATGTCTTGGGGAATCCCAAGCACGTTGAGGATGCGCGCCACCACAAAGTCGATCAGGTCGTCGATGGTTTGCGGCTGGTGATAAAAGCCCGGTGCGGCCGGCAAGATCACCGCGCCCATGTTGGAAAGCTTGAGCATGTTTTCCAGGTGAATGCTGGAGAACGGCGCTTCACGCGGCACCAGAATCAGTTGACGGCGTTCCTTCAGCGCCACGTCGGCAGCGCGTTCGATCAGGTTGTTGCAGGCACCCGTGGCAATCGCCGACAACGTGCCGGTCGAACACGGCACCACCACCATCGCCCCCGGTGCGCCGGAGCCGGAGGCCACGGGCGCCATCCAGTCTTCCTTGCCGTACACGCGAATCTGCCCGGGCGCGGCGCCGGTGTATTCGCTGAGGAAGGCCTGCATCATTTTCGCTTTGGCCGGCAGGCTGACGTCGGTTTCAGTAGCCATCACCAGCTGCGCCGCTTTGGAAATCAGAAAGTGCACTTCGCGCTCTTCCTGCACCAGGCAGTCGAGCAGGCGCAGGCCGTATTGCGCGCCGGAAGCGCCGGTCATGGCCAGGGTGACGCGTTCAGGTCCGTTCATCATGGCCTCAGCCCTCCAACGCCGCCGCGAGTTTGCCGTGCAGGCCGCCGAAGCCGCCGTTGCTCATTACCACCACTTGCGTGCCTGGGGTGGCCTGGGCTTTGACAGCGGCGATGATGGCTTCCAGCGAGTCGCACACGTGCGAGGGCACGGTGCAGCTTGCGGTGGTGGCGGCCAGGTCCCAGCCGAGATTCGGTGGGGCGAACCAGTACACCTGATCGGCCTGGGTCACTGAGTCGGGCAAGCCGTCGCGGTGGGCGCCGAGTTTCATTGAGTTGGAGCGCGGTTCGATGATGGCGATGATCTTTGCCGAACCCACACGTTTACGCAGGCCATCCAGAGTGGTGGCAATGGCGGTCGGGTGGTGGGCAAAGTCGTCGTAAATGGTCACGCCGTTCACCTCGGCAACCTTTTCCATCCGTCGCTTCACGTTTTTGAACGCACTCAGTGCTTCGACGCCCTGCGCCGGCACCACGCCGACATGCCGCGCAGCAGCCAGGCACACCAGCGCGTTAGCGACGTTGTGCTGGCCGGTCAGCGGCCAATCGACCACGCCTTGCGCCACACCTTCGAAGCTCACTTCAAAGCGCGAGCCGTCTTCGCTGAGCAGCTTGGCTTGCCATTGCGCGCCGTCGCCGGTGGTTTGCACCGGGGTCCAGCAGCCCATGTCGATCACGCGCTTGAGCGCGGTTTCGGCGGCCGGGTAAATCACCATGCCTTCGCTGGGAATGGTGCGCACCAGATGGTGGAACTGGCGCTCGATGGCGGCCAGGTCCGGGAAGATATCGGCATGGTCGAATTCGAGGTTATTAAGGATGGCGGTGCGCGGGCGGTAGTGGACGAACTTGGAGCGTTTGTCGAAAAACGCGCTGTCGTATTCATCCGCCTCGACCACGAAGAACGGCGTGCCGCCCAGGCGCGCCGACACCGCAAAGTTCTGCGGCACGCCGCCAATCAAAAAGCCCGGGCTCATGCCGGCGTGTTCCAGCACCCACGCCAGCATGCTGCTGGTGGTGGTTTTGCCATGGGTGCCGGCCACGGCCAACACCCAGCGGCCTTGCAGCACATGGTCGGCCAGCCACTGCGGGCCAGACACATACGGCAGGCCTTTATTGAGCACATATTCCACCGCCGGGTTGCCTCGCGACAGGGCGTTGCCCACCACCACCAAATCAGGCGCAGGGTCGAGGTGGGAAGGGTCGTAGCCCTGCATCAGTTCGATGCCCTGAGCTTGCAGTTGGGTGCTCATGGGCGGGTACACGTTGGCGTCGGAACCGGTCACCCGGTGGCCCAGCTCCTTGGCCAGAACGGCCAGCGAGCCCATGAAAGTGCCGCAAATACCCAGAACATGAATGTGCATAACCAACCCCCGGAGAACAGGCGGGCAGGTTACCGCAGGCGTTGGGGATGAACCAGAGAGGTTTGCCAGCGCCCTCCCCCACCACCCGCACGGGCGATGGCAGAGGGGCTGAGCGGCAGCAAAATTTACAGGCGGAAGCTGCCCATTTGTTTGCCCAGATCATCGGCCAGACCGAGCAGGGTTTTGCAGTCCTGGCGGCAGACTTGCACTTCATCCGAGGTGGCATGCGCCAAGTCGGCGATGCCCTGCACGTTGCGGTTGATTTCTTCGGTCACCGACGACTGCTCCTCGGTCGCAGCCGCCACTTGGGTGTTCATGTCGCTGATGCGCTCGATTTGCGCCGTGATCGAACCCAGCGACTCGCCCGTGCGCTGGCTCGACTGCAC
This sequence comes from Pseudomonas sp. AC229, assembly GCF_979254655.1. Taxonomy (NCBI): domain Bacteria; kingdom Pseudomonadati; phylum Pseudomonadota; class Gammaproteobacteria; order Pseudomonadales; family Pseudomonadaceae; genus Pseudomonas; species Pseudomonas sp. AC229. Next base: position 187,545 of record NZ_CEEDHK010000009.1, on the reverse strand, counting down.
GCCATTGCCGGTCGCCGCCTGGCCGGCCTGCATCGAGCTGACCGCCGCCTGCGCCCCGGTTTTCAGGCGCTGAATCATTTGCTGAATTTCACCCGTCGAGGCCTGGGTGCGGCTTGCCAGGGTTCGCACCTCGTCAGCCACCACGGCAAAGCCACGGCCCATTTCTCCAGCGCGGGCGGCTTCGATGGCGGCGTTCAAGGCGAGCAGGTTGGTTTGTTCGGAAATGCCGCGAATCACCGACAGCACCTGGTCAATGGACGCCACTTCGTTGGCCAATTCGCCGACGGCGCCGGACGCCTCGCCGATGTCGTCGGACATTTGCTCGATCTGCTTGATTGAACCGCCGACCACTTGCCGCGCTTGCACGGCTTCGTCGCGGGCACTTTGCGAGGTACTGGCAGCGCTGCTGGCGTTGCGGGCGATTTCCTGAACGGTAAGGCCCATCTCATGCACGGCGGTGGCGACCATGTCGGTCATTTCCTGCTGGCGTCCGGCACGGCCGGCGGTGTTTTCCACCACGGTGGCCACTTGGTCGACAGCGGTACGCAGCTTAACGCTGGTGCCGAGCACGGCGCTGATCAAGTCGCGCTGGCTGGCGATGAAGCGGTTGAACCCTCGGGCCAGATCACCCAATTCGTCCTGGCGCGTTTCATTCAGACGGCGAGTAAGGTCGCCACCACCGCCACCTATTTCCACCAGGGCATCGGTCACCTGCTTGATCGGACGCACCAGCCCACGGGCCAGCAGCACCACCAGTCCCAAGGAGAACAGCGCCACCACGAGCCCGATCAGGCTGCTGGTGATCAGCGCCTGGTTGGCGTCGGCGTAGATTTCCGCCTCGGGCACCTCGCTGACCAGTAGCCAACCCAGGGTTTTCAGGGGCTGCGCCACGGCCAGGTAAGCCTCGCCGTCGCGCTCGAAGTGCACAGCCTTGCCGCTGTCGACCAGCAACTTTCCGGCGGCATCGCTACCCAGCAGGTCGCTGAGTTGGCGGGTGTCGTTGAATTCGGCCTGTGGGTGAATCTTTACTTTGCCGTCGGCGCTAACCAGGAAGATCCGCCCGGTTTTGCCAAAGTGAAAGTTGCGCACCAGATCGGACATGGCTTGCAAACCGTAGCCCAGCCCGGCCAAGCCAAGGGTTTTGCCATTGGCGGTGATGCGCTGATTGATAAACAGCGTGGGCTGGTTGGTGGTCTTGTCGGTGTCGATCTGCACCACGCGGTTCTCGCTGCCATCGACAAAGCTGTAGAACCAGCCGTTCTCGGACGGGCCGCGTGTAAGGGTGCGATCCAACTTGGTTTCGGTGAGGTAATGGCCGCTGTCGGCCGCGACAATAAAGGTGGTCAGCGCCTTTTGCTGGCCTTGCACGCCGCGCAGGTAGCGCATGAACGCTTCCTGCTGGGCCGGGTCTTCGCCGTTGGCCAGCCATTCCTCGACCATGCTGTTTTCCGCAATGCTGCGGGCGGCGGTGAGGGGTTCGGTGAGAATCCGTTCCAGGTCATTGCCAATGGCGGTCACGCTGGCCGGCAAGGCCTGCTCGACCAACGCCTTCTCCGCAAGGCGGTTAACCACGGCGGCATAAATGCCGACAACAATCAGAATGCTCGCCAGCAGAGCGGCGCCCATGCTGAGGATTAATTGCCACTGAATACTGCGTTGCCAGAGGCGCATGGGCGGTTACCTGTATGGGCTTGGAGGGAGATTGAAGGCAGATTGTATACAAAGCGACTGACTTTTCGGTCAGCAAATTTCATTGTTATGACTACACGCTTTGTTCTTATCGACCGCCGCTATTAGTAGCTTTAGCTCCTAATCGGCTCTCCCGCTGACCACTCGTCAGGGTTTTCGCTTGGCCTCGCCCTGGGCCACGGTCCACGGCACTAACTGGGCGCTCAAGGCATCGCTGGCCTGACCAAAGGCACGCACCACGTCAGCCACTTGCGCGCTGCTTGCCGGCTGCTGCACATCGAAGCGCCGTGCCGCGAGAATTTTACGGCTGACGCTGTCCACCAGTTGCACGTCCAGGCGCACCACCACCGCCACTTGGCCGTCGTGATATTCGGCCTGGAACGCACGCAGGTCGCTGCTCAACACCACATCGGCCTGAAGCTGCGCGTCGTCGCTGCTCACCTGCTGAACGCGACCGTCGGCCTGGAAGCCATCGAGCAGTCGATTGCGCAGCAGCACCGGGCCGGTGTCGCCCCAGCGCGCGCCCTGGTAATTGCTGATCACACTGCCCTGCGGGACCACTGCGATGCGCGGGCTGTCGAGCACCATGGTCGCCTGCGGTTTGGCCACGCGCAGCGACCAACTCACCGGCGCGCCCGCGCTAACAGCCGACACCGGCGCAGCAGGCAGTTGGTAAATGGTGCTCGGCTCGGTTTTCGGCAAAATTGAACAGGCCGATAACAGGCTCAACAGCCCGAGCATCAACAACGGGCGATGGGCGCGCGGGGTCATGGTTGGAACTCCTTGTTCTTCTCGCCGCCGAGCAGGTAGCCGGCCGGGTCTTCCTGCAGGCGACGGGTAATCGCGCGCAGGCTGCTGAGGGTTTCGCGCAACTCGCCAACCGCCGGGCCAATGGCGCTCAGGCCCTGGGCGCCGGCATTCAGCGAATCGCGGTTTTCATTGAGCAGGTTTTCAATGCTCTGGCTGGCACGGTCCAGCGCGGCCATGGCGTCGCGGGCGCTGTTGAGCGCTTCCTTGCCTTGCTGATCGAGCAGGTTGTTGGCGGTGGCCATGACCTTGCTACTTTGCTCCAGGGTCACGCTGGCTTGGCGCGAAGCGGCGGCCAGTTGTTTGACGATGGCGCGCATGTCCTCGCGCTCATCGGCAATGGCGCCAGTGGCTTGCTCAAGGTGATCAAGCGTGCGGCTGACCCGCGCCACGTTGTCGGGCGACACCAATGCGTTGGCGCTGGCGGCCAGCTTGTTGATGTTGGTCAGCAGGTCTTCACCACTGGCCAGCAGCGCCGTGATCGGCGAGCGGTCGGCAACAATCACCGGCACCTTGCCGGTCTTGCTCACCAGTAATGGACTTTGCGGCGAGCCGCTGTGCATCTGAATAAACGAACCCCCGGTAATGCCCACCAGCGACAACTTGGCGTGGGTGTCTTGCTTGACCGGCGTATCCGCCGCAACGCGAATGCGCGCGCGGACTTTGCGCGGGTCTTTAGGGTCGAGTTTCAAGGCGATCACTTCGCCCACTTTGATGCCGCTGTACTGCACGGTGCTGCCGGGCGACAAACCGTTCACGGCCTCATAAAAGACGATGTCATAAAGGGCGAATTCGCGGTCAGCCGTGGACTTGGCCAGCCACAGGCCGAACAGCAGCGCGGCGCCGACGGCAATCACCGTGAATAAGCCGATCAGCACGTGATGGGCGCGGGTTTCCATATCAGTTGTTCTCCGTTAAACGGGCGCTGGCTTGCAGCGCGGCACGGCCACGGGGGCCATGAAAGTAATCGTGAACCCAAGCGTCCGGCGTGGCCGCCACGGTGGTCAGGTCGCCGGCCACCAGCACGCGTTTCTGCGACAGCACCGCCAACCGATCGCAGATGGTGTACAGCGTGTCGAGGTCGTGGGTGACGAGAAACACCGTCAGGCCCAACGCATCGCGCAGGGTCAGAATCAGTTGGTCAAACGCGGCCGCACTGATGGGGTCGAGGCCGGCCGTGGGTTCGTCGAGAAACACGATTTCCGGGTCCAGCGCCAAGGCGCGGGCCAGCGCGGCACGTTTCACCATGCCGCCCGAGAGCGAATCCGGGTACTTGTAGGCCGCCGTTTCCGGCAACCCAGCCAGGGCCAGTTTCACCACGGCCAGGCTTTCAGCCTCATCGCGGCTAAGGCCGGCGTGCTCAATCAGCGGCAAGGCAATGTTTTCCAAAACCGTGAGCGAGGAAAACAGCGCGCCGGACTGAAACAACACACCGAAGCGGCGCTCGACCTGCGAGCGCTTTTCCGGCGACAGGCTCAGCAAATTTTCGCCGAACACTTTCACGCTGCCGGCCGTGGGCCGTTGCAGGCCGACAATGGAGCGCAGCAGCACCGACTTGCCGGTGCCCGAGCCGCCGACGATGCCGAGAATTTCGCCGCGCATAACGTCCAGGTCCAAATGCTCATGCACCACCTGCGCGCCAAAGGCGTTGGTGAGGTCGCGAACCTCAATCAGGGCGCTCGCTTGTGCACTCACCAGCCCATCTCCATAAAGAACATCGCCGCCACCGCATCCAGCAGAATCACCACAAAAATCGACTGCACCACCGCCGAGGTCGTGTGCTCACCCACCGACTGCGCGCTGCCGCTGACCTTGAAGCCTTCGAGGCAACCAATCACGGCAATCAGAAACGCAAACACCGGCGCTTTGCTCAAGCCCACCAGCAAGTGCTGCACCTCGATGCCCTGAAGAATGGTCAGGTACATGGTCGGCGAAATATTCAGCACCAGCAGGCACACCACGGCGCCGCCGAGAATGCCGGACAGCATGGCCAAAAACGTCAGGATTGGCAGCGACACCAGCAGCGCCAGCACGCGCGGCAGCACCAGCAACTCAATCGGGTTGAGGCCCAGCGTGCGAATGGCGTCGACTTCTTCGTTGGCCTTCATCGAACCGATTTGCGCCGTAAACGCACTGGCCGTGCGACCGGCCATGAGAATGGCGGTGAGCAGCACACCGAACTCGCGCAGAAAGGCGAAGGCCACCAGGTTGACCGTATAAATAGTGGCGCCGAAATTGGCCAGCACCGTGGCGCCGAGAAACGCCACCACCGCGCCGACCATAAACGTCAGCAGCACCACGATGGGCACCGCATCCAGACCGGTTTGCTCGATATTGGAAACCAGCGACGTAACCCGCCAGCGGCGCGGTGCGAACAGGCCGCGCAGCAGAGTTTCCAGCACCAGGCCAATAAACCCGAGCAGCGCCGCGACGCGCTCCCACAAACTCGCGACAAAGCCGCCGATATGCGCGAGCACATCGGCCAAGCCGGCACGGGGTTTGGGTTTTTCTGGTTGGCAGTAAGTACGCAGCGCGGCGCCCACGGAGTTGAGCAGCGCTTGCCGCGCAGGCGTAAGGGACGCATCGCTGGCCGCCAGATCAATCAAGCGCTCCGCACCGAGCAAGTCAGCCAACAGCGCTGCGCCGGAGGTGTCGAGCGCCTGCAGGTCAGCGAGGTGAACGGCGGTGGCGCCATCAAGCCGTGGGCGCATGGTCGCCACGTCGCGGGCCAGCTGGCTGTAATGGGGCAAGGTCCAGTCGCCGCTGATCCTCAGCTGCGCAGGCGATGCGGCGGTGTCTAACTGTAAGGCTGAAGTCATGTAAAACGGCTTACTCATCCTGGGTGGCCGGTAGCGTAGCAACGGCAGGTTACATCACGCGCGCGTTAAGGTGTTTCTTGCTCTTGCCGCTTGCAGATGCGGCCGCCGTTTGTAGCAGCGAGCTGGCTCGCGAAGCTCTAGCCCGGCCCATCGTTTCCAGGATTCGCCGGCAAGCTGGCTCCTACACAGGCAATACCGTACAAATGGAACCGCCAGACGCTGCGCTTGCCCAAGCTTAACGTCGTTGTTCATGCACCCCGAGGACAGAGCATGCAGGTAGAAGGATTCTTCGATTGGCTTGGCCACGCGCTGGGCACGGTTATCCGCTTTATCGTCGACGGGCTGAGCGGCCTGTTGCACCTGATCGGCAACGCCGGCAGCCAGTTCCTGCACGGTCTGTCCAGCGCGCTAGGCATTACCCCATCGTTGCTGAGCATTGTCGCGCTGGTCATCGGTCTGCTGTTTCTCTACAGCGCCGTGCGCGCCTTTATGCGCCGCTCGGTGGTGCTGGGCATTATCTGGTTGCTGCTGGGGTTATGGCTGATCAGTCTATTGATCAGCTAAGCCTGCTGGCTTGCACATTTGTGTCGCCTTCTGCGTTTGCAACCGCGCGGGCAACTGCGAAGCTACAGGCCATACACGCCCGGTAACGGGCGACGGACAGATGTAGAGGCTCACCATGCGAATCAGCTCCCACTTCGACAGCGGCAACATCGAGGTTCACGACCTCAGCAACGCGCAGCACCCGCTGCTGAAAATGCGCAAAGACCTCAACAGCGCCCACTTTCAGTGGTTCCACTTCAAAGCCGAAGACCTCACATCCGGCCAGCGCTACGACTTCAGCATCACCAACGCCGGCGAGGCCGCGTACAGCTGGGCCTGGCCCGGCTATAACGCCGCCGCCTCGTACGACCAAAAAACCTGGTTTCGCGTGCCCACCACCTACGTCGATGGCACGCTGAGCTTTGGCCTGGACGTTGAGCAAGCGCAAATCTGGTTCGCCTACTTCGAACCCTACAGCCGCGAGCGCCACGACTGGCTAATCGACCAGGCGCTGGTCAAAGCCGACGCGCAATTGGTCGCCTGTGGCAAAAGCATCGAAGGCCGTGACATCCAACTGCTGCGTATCAGCCGCACCCCCAACGCACAGCGGAAAATCTGGATCATCGCCCAGCAGCATCCCGGCGAGCACATGGCCGAATGGTTTATGGAAGGCCTGATCGAACGCCTGAAAAACCGCGACGACGCCGAGCTCAACACCTTGCTCAGCAAAGCCGATCTGTACCTGGTGCCCAACATGAACCCCGACGGCGCCTACCGCGGCCACCTGCGCACCAACGCCACCGGCAAAGACCTCAACCGCGCCTGGCAATCGGCCAACGAAACGGAAACCCCGGAAGTGTTCTTCGTGCAACAGCACATGCGCGCGGTGGGCGTGGACTTGTTCCTGGACATCCACGGCGACGAAGAAATCCCCCACGTCTTCACCGCCGCCTGCGAAGGCAACCCCGGCTACACCCCGCGTATCGCCGGCCTGGAAGAACGCTTCCGCCAACGCCTCGTCGCCCACGGCGCCGAATTCCAAACCCGCTACGGCTACCCCCGCAGCGAACCGGGCAAAGCCAACATGGCCCTGGCCTGCAACGCCGTTGGGCAAGAATTTGACTGCCTGTCCTTCACCATCGAAATGCCCTTCAAAGACCACGACGACACCCCAAACCCAACAACGGGTTGGGACGGCAAACGGTCAAAACAACTGGCAAAAGATGTACTAAGCGTGACCGCGAGCATGATCGACGAGCTCCGATAACCCCCCCTCCCCTATAGGAGCGGCTTCAGCCGCGAGTTTTTGATGTGCTTGTGATCGGCTTGTGATCTGCCTGTGATCGGCTTGTGGTCTGGCTCGTGATCTACCGCTCTTGATCTTCCGCTCTTGACCTACCCCGCACCGTTCATCGCAGGCCGAGTGGAGTCGTTGCGTAGGGGGTTGAGCGGCCGGGAGCCGCGAGAGGCGTGTCGGGCCAAGGATGGCCCGTCTCGCCGTGCCCCCGGAGCAGCGACGGAGGGAGGGAAGTCGCAGCGCAGCGCAGACCCAAGGTAGGGGCTAGACCTTTTGGCTTCTTTTGGGGCAATGCCAAAAGAAGCTCGCGCGTAAGGCGCGAAACAAAAACGCTCAGCACAGGCGGTAATGAATACCTCTGTCGATCTACCGTGTACGGCTTGAAATTCTGGATCCCCGCGTTCGCGAGGATGACGGAGGATCGGATAACGAACGCGGCAGAGAAGCTCGCGCGTAAGGCGCGAAACAAGACGTTCAGCGCACGCGGTAATGAATACCTCTGCCGATCTACCGTGCACGGCTTGAAATACTGGATCCCCGCGTTCGCGAGGATGACGGAGGATCTGATAACGAACGCGGCAAAGAAGCTCGCGCATAAAGCGCGAATCAAAAAAGCTCAGCGCACGCGGCAGAGAATACCTGCGAAATCCAACCGCAGACCGCCAGATCGAGGCTAGCTCGGCCCTCGAGCCACCCCTCACCGCATTGAACTCAACCACCCCGTATGCGGCAAACACTGATCCTGCTTACACGTAATCGACGCCACCGGCGGCCCCTGCCGCGCCAACTCCACACGGATGGCGGCCGCGCCATACACCGCGCAAATCGCCAACAGGCCTAAAGCAATCATGCATTTTCTTGTTTTTATAGTCATGGCGACACCTCTGGGAAAAGAGTCCGTACTTCCAGCCTAGGCCAACCACCGCCAGAAGCATCAACCGTTTAGCCATATTCACCGGGCATATAAGCACCTATGGCGCGGTGTCGACGCGCCTCTATACTGCGGCGTCCACAGGAGTCCCCGATGCTGCGCCAAGCCTGGAGCCACGCCCCCACTCACCAGAAAGTCTGGGCGCTGGCCGCGCCCATGATCCTCTCCAATATCTCGGTGCCGCTGGTGGCCTTGGTGGACAGCACCGTGGTCGGGCATCTGCCCCACGCCCACCAGCTCGGCGCCGTGGCGGTGGGCAGCACGTTGTACGTGATGATCGTCGGCATTCTCGGTTTCCTGCGCATGGGCACCACCGGCTTTGCGGCGCAGGCCAGCGGTCGTGCCGATGGCGGCGCGCTGCGGCAGGTGTTGGTGCAGGGACTGGTACTCGCCGCGCTGTTGGCGCTGACCCTCGGCTTGCTCGCGTTGCCGTTTGGCGATATGGCGCTGGGGCTGATGAATCCGTCCGCTGAACTGGATGAACAGACCCGCGCGTTCTTCCACACGCGGCTGTGGGGCCTGCCCGCCGCGCTGGCGAATTTCGCGCTGATCGGCTGGTTCCTCGGCACCCAGAACGCGCGGGCGCCGTTGGCGATTCTGCTGGGCACTAACGTGCTGAATATCGTGCTGTCGTTGTGGTTTGTGCTGGGGCTCGACTGGGGCGTTGTCGGTGCTGCGCGGGCGGCGGTGCTCAGCGAATGGGGCGGCGCGCTGTTGGGCTTGGCGCTAACCAGCGGGGCGCTGCGGCGCTATCCGGGGCGCACCCATTGGGCGGCGATGACGTTGTGGCGAAATTGGCGGCCACTGCTGGCGGTGAACCGCGACATTTTTATCCGCTCACTGGCGCTGCAGGGCGTGTTCTTCCTGCTCACGGTACAAGGCGCGCGACTGGGCGATGAAACCGTCGCGGCCAACGCCCTGCTTCTTAATGGCTTACTGCTGACTGCCTATGCCCTCGACGGGTTTGCCCATGCCGTCGAGGCCCTGTGCGGCCACGCGCTGGGCAGTCGAGACCGGCAAGGCCTGCTGCGCAGTTTGGTGGTGGCCGGCGGCTGGTCGCTGATTGCCAGCCTGGTCTTTGCGCTGTGTTTTGCCGTGGGCGGTCACCTGTTTATCGCCCTGCAAACCGATATCGCCGCCGTGCGCCACACCGCCGACATTTACCTGCCGTACCTCGCGGCTTTGCCGCTGGTGGCTGTGTGGAGTTACTTGCTCGACGGCCTCTTTATCGGTGCCACTCGGGCACGGGAAATGCGCGACTCCATGCTGCTCAGCGTCGCGCTCGCCTTGCCGCTGGCCTGGTGGCTGCAAGATTTCGGCAATCATGGGCTGTGGTTGGCGTTTCTGGCTTTCATGGGACTACGAAGCCTGTGTTTGGGTGTCTATGCTTATCACCTGACCCGCCACGACCTGTGGTTCGTTTCGCCAAGTCCCGAAGGATCAGCGAATGCTCATACCGAAGAATCCCGTTAACGAACTTGTTCGTCAGGAAGTACTGGATAACCAGGAGCTGCTCGATACGCCGGCCGACCCTTATCTCGACGTGCTGGTGCGCATCGTGAGTGAGATGTTCGAGGTGAAAACGGTGCTGATCAGCCTGGTGGATCGCGAGCGTCAATGGTTCAAGGCGCGCCTCGGCTTGGAGGTTCCTGAAACGCCCCGCAGCGTCTCGTTCTGCGGCCACGCGATTCTGCAAGATGACGTGTTTATCGTTGAAGACACCCACACCGACCAACGCTTCGCCGACAACCCGGTGGTCACCGGCCCTCCTTGGCTGCGCTTTTACGCCGGACAACCCTTGTTTGCCCAGGATGGCCACGCTATCGGCACCCTCTGCCTGCTGCACCCGGCGCCCAAAACCCTCAACCGCAAACAGAAACAGCGGTTGCGCGACATGGCCACATTGGCCGAAGGCTATTTGAAGCTGCGCCACGTCAGCGAACAAACCGTACAACTGCGCGCTGCGCTAAGCCGCGAACAACGCAAGACCATGCTCGATACGCTCACCCAAGTGTGGAACCGCGCCGGTCTCGAACACTTCCTGCCGCGCGAACAGGCGCGCGCGGAGGAACGCGGTATGCATCTGGGGCTGCTGTTCTGCGACCTCGACTATTTCAAACGGGTAAACGATGCCCATGGCCACGACGCTGGCGACAAAGTGCTGTGGGAAAGTGCCCGCCGCATTGCCGCCGCGGTACGCCCGCAAGACGTCGTGACCCGCAGCGGCGGCGAGGAATTTGTGGTGCTCACGCAAGTGCACGACGAACAGGAGTTACGCCTGATCGGCGAGCGCATCCGCACCGCCCTGGCCCGCACGCCCATCCCGGCAGGCGAGGTGGAACTGGACCTGACCATCAGCGTCGGCTGCGCGCTGGCCGAGCCGCAGGAAAACCCCGAGCGGGCACTCAAACGCGCAGACAAAGCGCTGTATCACGCCAAGGGCAACGGACGTAATCGTGTGGAGTTTGAAGAATTTGCCGGCAAAGGGCTGAACTGAACAACGCCTAATACCGCGCCGCTTTTGTAGGAGCGAGCTTGCTCGCGAACCCTGAAAACGAGGGAAAATGACGTGTGCAGGGTTCGCTAGCAAGCTAGCTCCTACAGGAGAAATACGTTTTCCCCAGACTGAGAGAACCCAACATGGCCGCCGCCATCGCTGCGTACTTGCACTACCTATCGATCTTCCTGCTGTTCGCCCTGCTCACCCTCGAACACCAACTGTTCAAACTGCCGCTGGACCTGAGCCGCGCCCGCAGCCTGATCCGCATCGACATCGCCTACGGCGCCACCGCTGGCCTGGTGCTGGCAACCGGGGCGGCGCGCGTGATGTGGTACGGCAAAGGGTTGGACTACTACCTGAACAACAGCGTGTTTCACGCCAAGTTCGGCCTGTTCATTCTGGTCGGCCTGATCTCCATCGTGCCCACCTTCGTCTTCCTTAACTGGCGCAACACCCTCAAAGCCGGCGAGCTGCCCACCATCAGCGCCAAGCAAGCGATGCTGGTGACCATGGTCATTCGCATCGAACTGCTGCTCCTGCTGATCATTCCGCTGTTAGCTGCGCTGATGGCTCGGGGTTACGGAGTCATCGGCTCGTAGCGCTCAATTTGATCCGCTACTTATCCGGCAACGCATACGCAATGACGTAATCCCCCCGCTCCGGTGACTGACGGGCGCCGCCGGCGCTGATGACGATGTATTGCTTGCCGGTTTTCGGTGACACGTAGGTCATCGGGCCGGATTGACTGCCGACCGGCAGACGGGACTTCCAGATTTCCTTGCCGTTGCCGCTGTCGAAGGCGCGCAGGTAAAAATCCTGGGTGCCGGCGAAGAACAACAGGCCCGACTGGGTGGCCATGGAGGCGCCCAGCGTCGGCATGCCGATAGGAATCGGCAGGTGCATTTTGATGCCCAGCGGGCCGGTGTCTTGCACGGTGCCGACCGGCACTTGCCAGACCAGCTTGCGGGTTTTCAGGTCGATGGCGGACAGGGTGCCAAACGGTGGTTTCTGGCACGGAATGCCAGCCACTGACAGAAAGCGCTGACGCATCGCGCCGAACGGGGTGCCAGCCTGCGGCACCACGCCCATTTCGATACCGCTGGCGCCAGCGGCAATTTTGTCGCGCGGGATCATGTAGTTGGCCAAGCCCAGGCGCATGTCGTTGACGAACATGTAGTGGGTGTTCGGGTCCACCGAGACACTGCCCCAGTTCATGCCGCCCAAGGAGCCGGGAAATTGCAAGGCGGGGTCCAGGCCTGGCGGGGTGTACACGCCTTCATGACGCATGCTTTTGAATTGGATGCGGCAGAGCAACTGGTCGAAAACGGTGGCGCCCCACATGTCAGCCTCGTACAACTGCTGATTGCCAATCGAGGGCATGTCCACCGAGAACGGCTGCGTCGGTGAGTAGCGCTCGCCCGGCACGTTGCCTTGCGGCACGGGGCGTTCGTCGACCTTGGCAATCGGCACGCCGGTGGCGCGGTTGAGCAGGAAGATTTCGCCTTGCTTGGTGATTTGCGCCAGCGCCGGCTGGGTGCCGCCGGCATCGTCCGGCACATCGTAAAGCAGCGGCTGGGCCGGAATGTCGAAGTCCCACAGGTCGTGGTGGGTCATTTGGAAGTGCCAACGAACGGCGCCGGTGGCGGCTTCGACGGCAACCACCGACGAGCTGTATTTATCGTCCAGTTCGGTGCGGCTGCCGGCCCAGAAATCCGGCGTGGCGTTGCCGGTGGGCAGGTAGATCAGGCCGAGTTTTTCGTCATAAGCCATGGCCGACCACACGTTCGGCGTGCCGCGCGTGTAGGTTTGCCCTTCGGGTGGACGTTGGGTGATTTGCGGGTTGCCCGGGTCCCACGCCCAGACCAATGCGCCGGTGTGCACATCGAAGGCGCGCACCACGCCTGGCGGTTCTTCAGTGGAAAAGTTGTCGGCGACGCGCCCGCCCACGACCACCACATTGCCGGCCACCAACGGGGTTGAGGTTTGCTGGTAGTAGCCCGGTTTAACCTCGCCCATATCAGTGGTCAGGTCGACTGTGCCCTGGTTGCCGAAGTCGCTGCACGGCTCGCCGGTTTCGGCGTTCAAAGCGATCAGGCGGGCGTCAATGGTCGGCAGGAAGATGCGCTTGGCGCAGGCAGCCGGCGCACTCGGCGCGGTGCTTGCTGCCACATTTTCGGCGGCTGGCTGCGCGCTCGGCGCGTCCTCGAAATAGCCCAGCCCCCGGCAGCGCTGCCAGTTGGGCGCCGAGCCTTTGGGGTCGAAGTGCCAACGTTCTTTGCCGGTGTCCACATCCAGCGCGAACACCTTGCCGTACGCAGTGCAGTGGTAGAGCGTGTCGCCGATTTGCAGCGGCGTGTTCTGGTCTTCGGCGCCGGAGCCTGTGCTTTCAGGCAGGTCGCCGGTGCGGAAGGTCCAGGCCACTTGCAGCTTATTGATGTTGTCTTTGTTGATTTGATCGAGCGCGGCGAAACGGTCGCCGTGGGTGGTATTGCCCCAATGCTTCCAGTCTTTCTGCTCCTGCCCTTTGGCCACTGGCGTGACCGGCGCATCGCTGTCGGCGGCCACCATCGGCGTGGGCACAAAGGCGTAGGCGCAGGTGGCAATAATCCCGACGGCCAGCACAGCGCTCAACACGTAGGAAAAGCGCCCGGGCTCGTCATGCAGCTCTGGCGACAGACGTACCAGCGTCGGGTAAAGCAGCGCGACGACCAGACCGATCACGGCAAAGACAAACAGCCGCGATACCAGCGGCCAGAATTCCAGGCCGGTTTCCCACACCGCCCAAATAGCCGAAAGCACTACGATCACGCCAAACAACGCAGCCCCGTTCGGATTGCGCTTGGCAATCAGCACACCGGCGCCCAGGGTCGCCAAACCGCACAAGCCGAAGTACCAACTGCCGCCGAGCACGGCCAGGTAAGCGCCGCCCCCAATCAGGTACAAACCGACCAAGGCAATGGCGATGCCCACGGCTATTACCAACCAGCGGGCGGCTTTGCCGGGGCGCCGGGCGCCAACGGTTATCGGATCTGTCATGCACTGTTCCTCGTGTTCGTTTGCCCGGTCGCGCCGGGCAATTGGCAATCAGATTGGCAACCAAACGTGGCCGGCCAAAACGGCGAGCAAGGGTGCAACATCCGGCGCCAGAGCGGCTGCGCTGGGGTGACTTTTGTGCCGATAATCGCCCACTATGCCCATTCCGCATCGTTTGCGGTTTTCACTGACCTGTATAAAACCGGCCATGACTGCATTGAATCGAATCCCGCCTTACACCCTGCTACTCACCGCGCTCGCCGTCGCCACCGCCAACGCCGAGCAAGCCGTTCCATCCGTACAGCTCGATCCGCTGGTGGTCAGCGGCTCTCGCCAAGCGAGCGACAGCTTTCACCTGCCCTTCTCGGTAGACAGCGTAGATCGCCAGCAGATCAGCGATGGTCAGCTGGGCATCAACGCCTCGGAGGCGCTTAGCCGCGTGCCGGGGCTGGTGGTACAAAACCGTCAGAACTACGCGCAAGACCTACAAATTTCCTCACGCGGTTTCGGTGCCCGTTCGGCGTTTGGCGTGCGTGGCATCAAGCTGATCACCGACGGTATTCCAGCCAGTACGGCCGATGGCCAAGGCCAGGCGGCGACCTTCAATCTGGACACCGCCGAGCGCATAGAAGTGCTGCGCGGGCCGGCGTCTACCCTGTATGGCAGCAACGCGGGCGGCGTGGTTCAGGTCTTTTCGCGTGATCCTGAAGGGCCGCCGACCGTGGGCGCCGAGACCATTTTTGGCAGCGACGGCCTGAACAAAAATCACCTGAGCGCTGAAGGCGCGAGTGAAAAGGCCGGTTTTCTCTTGGACGCTTCGCGCATGGACACCGACGGCTACCGCGACCACAGCGCCGCCCGCCGCGACCAAACCTTCGCCAAGCTCAACCTGAAACCGGACGACGACAGCAAGCTCGCGCTGATTTTCAGCAGCCTGGAGCAGAACGGCACGCAAGATCCGCTCGGTCAGAGCTGGGATGCGTACAAGGCCGACCCGCGCTCGGTGACGGGCAACGCCGAACTCTACAACACGCGCAAAAGCATCGATCACCAGCAGGTCGGGGCGAACTATGAACGCTACATAGGCAACGCGACGTTGCAGGCCACGGCTTATGCGGGCAGGCGCAGCGTGGTTCAGTATTTGTCGATTCCCAAAGGCACCCCGTCAAACGACAATTTCGGCGGCGGCGTTGTGTCGTTCGACAGACGCTTCCACGGCGGCAGCCTGCGTTGGCTGCAACCTGTTGGTGAGGTCGACGTGGTGTTTGGCCTGGATTACGACCAGAGCGAAGATGACCGCCAGGGTTATCAGAACTTCAACGGTGACCAACTGGGCGTGAAAGGCGCGCTGCGCCGCGATGAAAAAGACACCGCCACCAGCCTCGACCCCTACGCCCAGGCGACCTGGCAGGTTGGCGACTGGACGTTGCAGGGCGGCGTGCGCTACAGCACTGTCGAAATTGACGTTGACGATCACTACCTGGCCAACGGCGATGACAGCGGCAATCGTCGCTACGAACAGGCAAGCCCGGCGCTTAGCCTCGGTTATGCCTTTACCCCCGAGCTGAACGGGTATGTCAGCGTGGGTCGAGGGTTTGAAACGCCGACCCAGGGCGAACTGGCGTACGCGCCAAACAACGCTGCCGGGGTCAATTACAACCTCGACCCGTCCACCAGCACCCAATACGAGATCGGTCTCAAAGCTCTGGCCGGCAGCGCCACGCGGGTGAATGCGGCGGTGTTTCAGATCGAGACTGACGACGAAATCGTGGTATTCGCCAATCGCAACGGCCGCACCAGCTACCAGAACGCGGGCCGCACGCTACGGCGTGGTTTTGAGTTGGGCGTGGAAAGTCAGCTCAGCGAGCGTTGGCGCGCAAACCTCGCCTATACGTATCTGCAGGCGCAGTACGACTCGAGCTTCGTCAGCGGCACCCGCGCCATCGACAGCGGCAACAACCTCCCCGGCGTACCGCGCACCACCCTCTTCGCCGAACTCACCTGGCAGCCCATCGACGGCATCAGCACCGCCGTCGAAGGCCTGTACCGCAGCAAGGTCTATGTCGAAGACAGCAACAGCGCCAAGCCTGCGCCGGCGTACAGCGTGTTCAACTGGCGCGCGCGCTTCGAGCAAAAACATGGCGCCTGGACGGTTCACCAACTGGTGCGGCTGGACAACCTGTTCGACAAGCAATACGTGGGCTCGGTGATCGTCGGAGACGGCAATAGCCGGTATTACGAGGCAGCGCCGGGGCGCAGTTGGTACGCAGGGGTGGGGGCTTCTTACCAGTTCGAGTGACTGGGTTTTCAGGATCAAAAGATCGCGGCTACAACCGGAGCCCCGGCCGGCCGCCCCCACAAGAGACATGCCATCTGTGGGATCGGCCGGCCGGCGTTCCGGTTTAGCCGCGACGCCTTTAGAGCACCGGCAAGCGCTGATCCAGCAACCGATACAACGCCGACTCCGCCGGCCAATTGCGCAGAAAGCGCGCGCGGTCGCGGGCGTAGGCGCTGGCGAAGCTGCTTTGGCTGCGGTGTTGTTGCATGGCGTCGAGGTCGATCAATGTCCACTGTTCTTGGTGCCAGAACAGGTTGTGACCTTTGAAGTCGCCATGGCTGATGCGCTCGCGGATCAGCGCGGCGAACAACCGGTCCAGTTGCACCAGTTCGTGCTCGGGCGGCGCGCTGTTCAGGTATGGGGCAAAGCGGGCGATCAAGTCTTCTTCGCCGCAGTAGGCGGTCACCAAATAGGCGCGGCGGCGCAACCAGCACCAGCGGTGTTCGATTACAGCCAGCGGCAACGGCGTGGCGATGCCCAGCACCAGCAAGCGATTGCCTTCCAGCCAGCTATGCCAGGCGCGGCTCGGGCGCCAGAAGCGTTTCAGCCAGTGGGCGAGGTTTTTCACGTTGTAGCGTTTGACCACCAACGGCTCGCCATTCAGCTCAACCCGCGCCACGGTCGCAGCGCCGCCGGTTTTGTATAGGTGGCCGCTGTCGATGGCGGCATCCGGCGCACTGAGCAAGGTTTGCAAACGCGGCTCGGCCTGGCGTCGCACAACCCGGGCGCTAAACGCGCCGATGCGGGCGCTGAACAGGCTGCAATCACGGGCGGCTTTTTTCAGGTAGTCGCGCACGCGCCAGCGACGCACGTTGGCGATTTCGCCGAGCAGTTTTTCCAGTGGCAAGGCGTGCTCGCCGTTGGCCAGCAGGTAGTGAATAAGCAGCTCTTCCAGAAACGGTTCCAGGTTGCCGGGCAACTGGGCGAAGAATACGCCGAGGTTGCGCAGCACTTCGTCCCGGCCCAACGGCTGGCCCGGCACTTGCGCTTGCACGCCGCCGCCATCAATCAGGTACAGCTGACCGTTGTGCTGCAAAAGGTTGTCGGGGTGCAGGTCGGCTTGCCACAGGCCTTTGCTGTGCAACTTGCCGATGGCCTCTAGCGCTTGAGCCAGCACCGCTTGCTGGCCGTCAGAGGCCGGCGCCTCCTGTTCCACCAGCCGCCAGGCATCGCCGATGCTGTGTGCATTTTGCAGATACTCGAACAGCAGCCAGCCGCCCTCGCCTGGCTCAAACCCTTCGGCCAATAGCGCAGGCGTCAGCAGCCCCTGGTCGAGGAGCAAATGCACGCCTTTGGACTCACGATGGAAACGTCGTTCCGCCTTGGGACCCACCAGCAACTTGGCAAACACCTCGCGCCCGCGCCAGGTGGCCACGCCAACATAACGATGGCCGGGCAGCACGCGCAGCAAGGTGTGTAGCTGCAACGGTTCGCCGCCTACTTGCACGGTAATTGGCAGCGCCGGGGTGCGGCCGGCGGCGTTCAGTTGGCTCAGGCTCATTTACGCGCGGCCTTGTGGGCGCTGCGGGCGCCGAGTCGTTTGCTCCAGGTTTGCGCGCTGCCTTTGTCGCCCACATAGGCGAGCAGCAGGTGCCAGATTTCTTCCTGACTCCAACTGCTGGCACGGCGCAGCAACGGCTCAAGGTCTTTGATGCGGTCGCGCTTGCCGAAGACCAGGCGACGGGTTTTTTCCAGGTCGATCAGTTGGGCGTCGAAGCCGTCAGCCGATTCACGCAGGAAAATATGTTTGGGGTAAAAACAGCCGTGCATTTGATGGGCGCTGTGCAGGCGGCGGGCCAGTTCACCGCACGCGCGCAAAATGGCCATGCGCTGGGCTTCGCTGTGGTTGTTCCAGTCGCGCAACCAGTATTCGAGATCATTCCAGCCATCGAGCGCTCGGGTCAGCAGAATCGCTTGCTCGTTGCCGTCTACCCGGCGCTGGGCGAAAAACGCCGCGTGCAGCGCCGGAATGCCGAGCTTCTGGTAGCGCTCGATATTGCGCAGCTCGCGGGCAAAGGTCGGTTCGCCGAAAGGGTGCAGCGGGCTGCGGGTCAGGTGGTTGGTCTGGCGTTTGAGGTAATAGGCGTGATCGCCCAGCACCAACCGCGACACCGAGCTGTAACCGCCTCGCTCGGTATTCGGCTCGTCCACCGCCTCCAGCTCCAGCGCCCACAGCGCGTCGAAGCTGTCGAGCTGGTGGGCGGCTAGAATCGCCCGGTCTTCAGCGGCGATAAAATCCTTCATTCCCGACCCTCAAAAAATTTCACGATCTTGCGGATCTGTTTTTTGTCCGCTTGGTTAAGCCGGGCGTGCCCGCTGTATTGCAGGTAGAAGCGCAGGCGCTGGGTGTTCGACAGCTTGTATTTGGCCACCTTGTCGAGGCAGGCGAGGTCTTTGATGATCCGGTAACGCAGGATAAACCCACGCCAGAACGCGCCGTTGGGGCAGTCGATAAAAAACAGCGTGCGCTGGTCATCGACCAGCAAGTTGCGCCATTTCAAATCGTTGTGGGTGAAGTGATGGTCGTGCATCACGCGCGTGCCGTGGGCCAACTGCCGGCTGACGCCATCGACCCATGCCGGGTCTTGCAGCCGCGCATCACCTTTTTTTGCCATCCGCCCAAGGTCGTCGGTATTAGGCAGTTCGCGGGTGATCATGGCGCCGCGCACAAACGCGCCATTGCGCCGCTCGAAACCACGCGCCACCACTTCGGCGGTGGGCAAGCCCCAGTCGGCGAAACGTTGCAGGTTTTGCCATTCGCTGCGCACCCGCAGGCGCGCCAGGTACGGTCGCAGGCCCTTGCCGGCGCTGCGGTAGCGCTTCACGTAATAACCGACGCCGTCGCGCTCGACGCGGATCACTTCAGAAATCGGGTCGCGCGTCATGCGCTTGCCGGTCAGGGCGAACACTTCGTCGAGTCCGCCAAAGTCGGCGACCAAGTGTTGGTAGTTCGGGTGCAGGTGCCACGACGCCATCAGAGCGCGTCCCCGTAGCGCTGTTTGCGGTCGTACAGTTTTGCCGCTTTGCGTTCCAGCCACGCCAGCAGCGGCGCCTGTTCGCGCAGGATCTGGCGCAACGAATCGGTGCCATTGGCGGCTTGGAAATAGGTGCGCAGGAACCGCAGTTTGTCCCGTTGGGTCAGGCCGATATCCAGCGCCGAGAAATACAAGGCGGCCAGGTCTTTATCGCGCCAGCGGCGGCTGATTTTGTCGCGGCTCTGGGCACGGTGCAGGTCGATGACGGAGAGTCTGAAATCATCGGCTGTCACCGGTTTATCGGTGTGCAGCAGGAAGTGGCAGATGTAGCAGTCGCGGTGATTAACGCCGGCGCGGTGCATGGTGCCGGTCATGCGCGCCACTTCATCGATCAGCGCCCATTTGAGCCGCGGCGCGGGCGGCTGCTTGATCCAGTCGATGCTGAAATCTTCAAGGCTCACCGTCGGCGCCAACTCTTCGGTGACGATGAACGAATGCTGCGCCGCCGGGTTAGCGCCACGCTCGCCGTAAGCCACGGCGGTCATGGTCGGCACGCCTGCTTCGGTGAGGCGTTCGATGGCTTTCAGTTCCTGCCCGGCGCCGAGCACTGGCAGCTTGGCGGTGAACAGGTTTTTGAAGATTTCGCCCCAGCCAATGCCACGGTGAATTTTCACGAAATAGCCACGGCCGTCGACTTCGGTGCGCAAGGTGCGGCGGCCTTCCAGCTCGCGGTACACCTGGCCGTCCAGACGCTCGACCTCGGCAAAGGCGTCGCGCCCTGCCCACAAGTGTTTGAATGGTTCATTCAGCATCAGCTTCATGGGCGCGCCTCCAGAATTACATCGGCTGCCCGTTGCGGCAGGCTGTAGAGGTCGGCGCTGTCGGCGAAGGCCAGGCCGTTGGCCGCCCAGGCCGCGCGCTGGGCGTCGTCTTCGAGCATGACGCGCAAGGTGCTGTTCAGCCGTTCCTGGTCGAACGGGCTGGGAATGACGCGCCCGCAATCGGCTTCTTCGATGTAGTGGGCATAGCCGCACACATCGGTAACCAGCACCGGCAATCCCGCCACCAACGCTTCAAGCAACACGGTGCCGGTGTTTTCGTTATAGGCCGGGTGAATCAACAGATCGGCGCCGAGCAAGAAGCGCGGAATATCGCTGCGACCTTTGAGAATCTGTACCTGCTCGCTAATGCCCAGCGCCGCCACTTGCAGCAGGAACGGCTTGGGATCGTCCTGACCGATGACGATCAGCCGCGTGCGTTTGCGCAGTTCTTTAGGCAGCGCGGCCACGGCTTTGAGGCTGCGGTCCAGGCCTTTGGTTTTAAAGCCGGAGCCGATCTGCACCAGCAGCAAGTCGTTGTCGCCCAGGTTGAACTCACGGCGGAACTCAGCGCGAATGTCGGCGGCATTGGCCGGCGCGCGGCGGTCGGCGGCAATGCCTGGCGGCAGCAAGTGAAAGCGCTCGGCGGGCGTGCCGTAGTGTTTGACGAACAGCGGCTGCTGCACCTCGGAAATCATCAGCACGTCGGTTTTCGCGGTGGGCGCGAACACGGCGCGCTCGTAGTCGGAGAAGTGTTTGTAGCGGCCCCATTTGCGGTACAGGGCGTTACGCAGGTTTTGCGCTTTGTCTTCAAAGCAGCCGTCGGCGGCGTAGTACACGTCCAGCCCCGGCATTTTGTTGAAGCCGACAACGCGGTCGACCGGGCGCTTGGCCAGGTCGGCCTGCACCCAGGCCAGCAGCTTTTCGTTGCGACGGTGGTTGAACCAGGCTTTGACCGGCGCCACCAGCACCTCGAAGCCGGGCGGAATATCGCCTTCCCAGATCAAGGTGTAGACGCGGATGCTGTGGCCACGCCGCTGGCACTCCAGGGCGATGCGCATGAAGTCACGCTGCAGGCCGCCGAAGGGGAAGTATTTGTACAGCACAAAAGCCAGTTGCATTACACAGTCTCCGGCGCCAAGAGCAGGGCTTGTAACTCGGTGGCCACACGCTCGGGCAGCAGGTCATCGAAACAGGGTTTTTCGCGGTCGCCCAGGCCGGCATTCGGGCCGGTGGCGCACAGGTGAATCTGCGAACGGCCATAGGCGCCGACGCGGCCCGGTAAGGTCGGGCCGTACAGCGAAATGCTCGGCACATCCAGCGCGGCGGCCAGATGGCCCAAACCAGTGTCCACCGCCACGCAGGCTTGCGCCCCGGCAATCACTTTCGCCACGCCCGCCAGATTTAATTTGGGCAGTACCACGGCGTTTTCCAACCCCGCGGCGATCCGTTCGGCGCGTTGCTGCTCGGCTTCGTTGCCCCACGGCAGGCGAATGGCGTAACCCAGCTCGCTCATCTGCTCGGCCAAACTGCGCCAATAGGCTTCCGGCCAATGCTTGCTGGCCCACGTGGTGCCATGCAGAAACAGCAGATACGGCGGTGCGCCGGGGTCGGCCAACAAAGCGCGGTCGAGACCGTAATCGCCGATGGTTGCCGGCAGCGGATAGTCCAGCGCCTGGGCGAATAACTGGCGAATACGTTCCAGCGCATGCTGCTCGCGCGGCACGGCATAGGTGCGGTCGTAGAAGCGGCAGGCAATCGGCTCGCGCGCCGAATCGCGGTCGTAACCGGCGATGGGGCCGTTGACGTAGCGGGTCAGCCAGGCGCTTTTGAGCAGGCCCTGGGCATCGATTACCAGGTCGTAACGGGTTTCGCCGAGGCGCTGTTTGAAGCGTTTCCAGTCGCCGTTCTTGAAGGTTTGCCAGAGGTTTTTCCGCCAGCGGCGGATCGCCACCGGAATCACTTGGGCCACAGCGGGATGCCAGGCAGGAATTTCCGCGAAGCCCTCTTCCACCACCCAGTCGAATTGAATGCCGGGAATGGCGCGCGCCGCATCGGTGAGCGCCGGCAGGCTATGAATCACATCGCCCAGGGACGAGGTTTTAATCAGCAAAACCCGCATTAATCGACCTCGACCGGGTCTGGCGCGAGCCGTCCCAGCGCTTCCATCACGGGCCGTGGTTTCAGTTCGCGCAGGCAGTTGTAGTGACCAAAGCGACAGGTGCGGTCGAAGCACGGGCTGCATTCGATGCCCAGGCGCACGATTTCCACCTGATCGGCCAGCGGCGGCGTAAAGCCCGGCGAGGTGGAGCCGTAAATCGCCACCAGCGGACGGTTCAGCGCAGCCGCCACGTGCATCAGGCCAGAGTCATTGGAGGCAACGGCCGAGGCGCAGGAGAGCAAGTCGATGGCTTCGGCCAGCGAGGTTTCGCCGGCCAGGTTGCGGGCCTCTTCGCGCAGGCCGGGAATCAGCCGGGCGCGAATGGCTTCGCCAACGGCGTGGTCGTTTTTCGAACCAAACAACCACACTTGCCAGCCGGCACGAATTTTCAGCTCGGCGACTTTCGCGTAGTGCTCAGCCGGCCACTTTTTCGACTCGCCAAACTCGGCGCCCGGGCACAGCGCCAGCACGGGGCGGTCCAGGCTCAGGCCAAACTTGCCCAAGGCGGCGTCGCGACTTTGCGGCTCAATGCGCAGGCTCGGTTGCGGGTAAGGCTTGGGCAGCTCGGCGCCACGCTCGTAGGCCAGCGCCATAAAGCGCTCGATCATCAGCGGGTAGCGTTCTTTATCGAGTTTGCGCACATCGTTGAGCACGCCGTAACGCAACTCGCCCTTCCAGCCAGTGCGTTTGGGGATGCCGGCGAAAAACGGCACCAGCGCCGATTTCAGCGAATTGGGCAGCACAATGGCTTGATCGTACTGGCCCGCCAGCGACTTGCCGATGCGCCGACGAACGCCCAGCTCCAGCGCGCCATGGCCAAGGGGAAAGCTCAACGCGCTGCGCACTTCGGGCATGCGCTCAAGAATCGGCCGGCTCCAGTCGGGCGCCAGCACGTCGATGTGGCAGTCGGGGTGGCGTTGCTTGAGGCACTGGAACAGGGTCTGCGCCATCACCATGTCGCCTACCCAGCTCGGCCCTACGATCAATATGTTCATTCAAACTCCGCAAATGAGCAGGGAGGCGGTTAAGCCTCCCTGTCACTGCTTGATAGCGGTTGTCGCGGCGTTATTTAACAGCGGTGCGCCATTCGGCGTGGGCGCTGGTCTGGCCAGTTACCAGGTCGAAATAGGCTTTCTGCAGTTTCTCGGTCACCGGACCACGGCTGCCGATACCGATGCTGCGCCCGTCCACTTCGCGGATCGGCGTGACTTCAGCGGCGGTGCCGGTGAAGAACGCTTCGTCGGCGATGTACACCTCGTCGCGGGTGATGCGTTTTTCCACCACCGGAATATTCAGCTCGCCGGCCAGGGTCAGCACGGTGCTGCGGGTGATGCCGTTCAGGCACGAGGTCACTTCCGGGGTGTAGAGCACGCCGTCTTTGATCAGGAAGATGTTCTCGCCCGAGCCTTCGGCTACGTAGCCTTCCGGGTCCAGCAACATGGCTTCGTCGGCGCCGGCCGATACCGCTTCCTGCAACGCCAGCATCGAGTTGATGTAGTTGCCGTTGGCCTTGGCGCGGGTCATGGAAATGTTGACGTGGTGGCGGGTGAAGGAGCTGGTGCGCACCTTGATGCCTTTTTGCAGGGCTTCGTCGCCCATGTACGCGCCCCAATGCCAGGCGGCGACGATCACGTGCACTTTCAAGGTGTCGGCGCGGATGCCCATGGCTTCAGACCCGTAGAACACCATCGGGCGGATGTACGCGGATTCCAGGTTGTTTTCACGCACGGCCGCACGGGTGGCTTCGTTGATCTGCTCTTTGGTGAACGGCATCTTCATGTTCATGATGTGAGCCGAATCGAACAGGCGGTCGGTGTGCGCTTGCAGGCGGAAAATCGAGGTGCCCTGCGGGGTGTTGTAAGCGCGAACGCCTTCGAATACACCCATGCCGTAATGCAGGGTATGGGTCAGCACGTGGGTGGTTGCGTCGCGCCATTGCACCAGCTCGCCGTCATACCAAATCACACCATCACGATCGGCCATCGACATCGTTCAGCTCCTCAGAAATTTGCTTCAGTAGGGTTGCTTGAAATACGAGAATTACGGGTTGGGTTCGCTTGATTCGGTTGTGCCGCTGCAGGGCGTTTCAACTGAGCCCCAGTTCGCGCCAGACGCGCATCACTTCCTGGCGTTCATGCTGGAATTGCTCGCCGCTGACGATGCCGGGCTGCTTCTGCAGCGCCAGGCGGTGCGAGGCGGAGCGGTGGGCTTTGTAGACTTCCTGCAGCAGCGTGACATCGGCTGCGGGCATCAAGCCCAGGCGTTCAAGGCCTTCCAGAATGCGAATGTTGTCGGTGTACTGCAACAGCGGCGGATACGCGCCGGACCAAGCCAAGGCCGCGTATTGCACCATAAATTCAATATCGACGATACCACCGGCATCCTGCTTGAGATCGAACGGCGCAGCGGCCTCGAAGGTGTTTGCCGCCGTGCCGCCAGCGGTTTGCTTGCTGCCCAGGTTGTCGCGCATCTTGGCGCGCATCTCGCTGACTTCAGCGCGCAGTTTGTCCAGATCGCGGCTGCGGCCGAGCACTTGAGCACGCACCGCCTCGAAGGCTTGACCCACTCTTTCGCTGCCGACCAATACGCGTGCGCGCACCAGCGCCTGGTGCTCCCAGGTCCAGGCTTCGTTCGCTTGATAGCGCTCGAACGCACCCAGGGAACTGACCAGCAAGCCCGCCGCGCCGGAGGGGCGCAAGCGCATGTCCACTTCATATAACTGGCCGGAGTTGGTCTGCGCGGTGAGCAGGTGAATGATGCGTTGCCCCAGGCGGTTGAAAAACTGCGCGCCGTCGATGGGCTTGGCGCCGTCGGTTTCGGCCTGCGGGTCGCCATCGTGGATAAACACCAGATCCAGGTCCGAGCCGTGGCCGAGTTCGATGCCGCCGACCTTGCCGTAGCCGACGATGATGAAATCCGGATCGCACAACCCACCGTCCGCGCGCTGCGGCGTGCCGTGCTTGGCCACCGTGTGGCGCCAGGCCAGCGCCAGCACTTGTTCCAGAATGGCTTCGGCGAGCCACGTCAGGTAATCGCTTACCTTCATTAAGGGCAGCGCCCCGGAGATTTCCGACGCGGCCACGCGAAGCCGGTGCGCCAGTTTGAAATGGCGCAGGGCTTCCATTTGCTGCTCAAGATCGTCTTCCGGAATGCGCGTCAGGCGCTCACGCAATTCGGCGGCCAGCTCCGGCGCCAACGGCGGGTTGAACAGGCGGCCTTCATTCAGCAATTCGTCCAGCAGCAGCGGGAAGCGGCTGATCTGCTCGGCAATCCACGGGCTCGCCGCGCACAGGGTTAACAGTTGCTGCAACGCGCCGGGGTTTTCGGTGAGCAGCACCAAGTAGGCCGAGCGCCGCGCCACCGCTTCAATCAACGGCAATACGCGTTCGAGCACCAAGTCGGGATTTTCGTGCTCCACCGCCTGCGCCAGCAGACGCGGAATAAACGCATCCAGGCGCTCACGCCCCAGACGCTGCATGGCGCGCACCTGATTGCCATTGCGCAGACCAGCCAGGCGGTGCAGCGCAGCGGCCGCGTCACTGAAGCCGGCGTCAACCAGTTGCCGGCAGGCGCTTTCTTCGTCCAGCCCGTCTTCCCACAGGGGCAGCCACTCGCTGCCAACGCACAGGTCGGCCTCGCCGTTTTCGTCTTCATCCGGGTCGGCAATCACCTGCCCGAAGTGCCAAGCGATGCGCTCGCGCCAATACATCAGGCGCTCGTGGAACGCGGCCCAGGTGTCAAAGCCCATGATGAAGGCAACGCGGGTGCGGTCATCGTCGTTGTCCGGCAGCATTTGCGTCTGGCGGTCGGCGATGGCCTGGATGGCGTGTTCGGTGTAACGCAGAAACTCATAGCCGTCGCGCATTTCGGCGACCACGGCAGGTGGCAAGTAGCCCTGCCCTTCCAGGGTTTTCAGCACCTTTAATAGCGGCCGCTGTTGCAGGCTGAGGTCGCGGCCGCCGTGAATCAACTGAAAGGCCTGGGCAATGAACTCCACTTCGCGAATACCGCCGGAGCCAAGTTTGATGTTGTCGGCCATGCCCTTGCGCCGCACTTCCTGCTGAATCAGCAGCTTCATGGCGCGCAGCGCTTCGATGGCGGAAAAGTCGAGGTAACGGCGGTATACGAAGGGGCGCAGCAGATCGAGCAACTGCGCGCCGGCAGCCTGGTCGCCGCCAACCACGCGCGCCTTGATCATGGCGTAGCGTTCCCAGTCGCGGCCCTGGTCTTGGTAGTACTGCTCCAGCGCGTTAAAGCTGAACACCAGCGAACCGGCTGAACCGTAAGGCCGCAAGCGCATGTCGACGCGGAAGACGAAGCCATCGACGGTGATGGCATCCAGCGCTTTGATCAGCCGCTGGCCGAGCTTGATAAAGAATTCCTGATTATCCAGCGAGCGCTTCACGCCTTCGGTTTCGCCGCCTTCGGGGTAGGCGAAGATCAGGTCGATGTCCGAGGACAGATTCAGCTCCACCGCGCCCAACTTGCCCATACCGAGCACCACCATGTGCTGCGGCTCGCCACTGCGCCGGCCGATGGGCGTGCCGAACTGCTCGCAGTGACGCGGGTACAACCATTGATACGTGAGGTCGATGCTGGCGTCGGCCAGGTCGGACAGGTCGCGGCAGGTTTGCGCCAGGTCGGCCAGGCGGTTGACGTCGCGCCAGATGATCCGCACTTGCTGGCGGTTACGCAGACGGCGCAGCACGTGGCCCAGTTGCGCTTCGTCGCTGCACGCATTTACGGCCTCGGCCATTTGCGCGCGCAACTCGCCCGATTGCAGCGGCCGCTCCAGCTCACCGCTGTCGGCCAGCGCCAGCAGCATGTGCGGATCACGGGTGGCTTGTTCGCTGACAAAATCGCTGGCGCCAACCACGCGTTTGAACGCCTCCACGCGCTCTGCCGGCCAGGCATCGAACTGCCCCGCTGCTTCGCCGAGGGCGTTGCGGAACGATTGGTCAGCGCGTTGGACGAAAGAAATAAGGGAGGGCGGCAAGGCGACGAGCGGCGGCAGGTTCATGATCTATCCTGTTTGATCTGCTATCACATACAAACCGCTGAGAGCCCCGGATTGTCGCGATTTTTGCGTTGTAATGTGTACACAATGTAGTTTTACTACTAAAGAATGTGTCCCAAGGGCTGAAACCTCCGTCGATTTGTAGTAAAACTACACGCGGCCGGTCCTACCTCCGGTAAATCCAAGAATTCACGTGCCCGCCCAAAAGGCCGGCAACGAACACAAGGTTTTCGATTCTGGAAGCCTTTCCGCCATGGAGCAAGCCATGCAAGACCTCGATCCCGTCGAAACCCAGGAATGGCTGGACGCGCTTGAATCCGTCCTAGACCGTGAAGGTGAAGACCGTGCTCATTACCTGATGACCCGTATGGGCGAACTGGCCACCCGCAGCGGTGCGCAACTGCCCTACGCCATCACCACGCCGTACCGCAACACCATCCCCGTGACCCACGAAGCACGCATGCCTGGCGACCTGTTCATGGAACGCCGCATTCGCTCGTTGGTACGTTGGAACGCCCTGGCGATGGTGATGCGCACCAACCTGCGCGATTCGGACCTGGGTGGCCACATCTCCAGCTTCGCCTCCAGCGCCACGCTGTACGACATCGGCTTCAACTACTTCTTCCAGGCCCCGACCGAGGAACACGGCGGCGACCTTATTTACTTCCAGGGCCACGCCTCGCCAGGCGTTTACGCCCGCGCCTTCATGGAAGGCCGCATCAGCGAAGACCAGATGAACAACTTCCGCCAGGAAGTGGACGGTAACGGCCTGTCGTCGTACCCACACCCGTGGCTGATGCCCGATTTCTGGCAGTTCCCGACCGTGTCCATGGGCCTTGGCCCGATTCAGGCGATCTACCAGGCACGCTTCATGAAGTACCTGGAAAGCCGTGGCTTCATCCCGGCTGGCAAACAGAAAGTCTGGTGTTTCATGGGCGACGGCGAGTGCGACGAGCCGGAATCGCTCGGCGCCATTTCCCTGGCTGGCCGCGAAAAACTCGACAACCTGATCTTCGTCATCAACTGCAACCTGCAGCGCCTCGACGGCCCGGTGCGCGGTAACGGCAAGATCATTCAGGAACTCGAAGGCGTGTTCCGCGGCGCCCAGTGGAACGTGAACAAAGTGGTCTGGGGCCGCTTCTGGGACCCGCTGCTGGCCAAAGACACTGACGGCATCCTGCAACGCCGTATGGACGAAGTCATCGACGGCGAGTACCAGAACTACAAAGCCAAAGACGGCGCGTTCGTGCGTGAACACTTCTTCAACTCGCCTGAGCTCAAGGCGATGGTTGCTGATCTCTCCGACGACGAAATCTGGAAGCTCAACCGTGGCGGTCACGACCCGTACAAGGTGTACGCGGCCTACCACCAGGCGGTTAACCATAAAGAGCAGCCAACCGTCATTCTGGCCAAGACCATCAAGGGCTACGGCACCGGTGCTGGCGAAGCCAAGAACACCGCGCACAACACCAAGAAAGTCGATGTCGACAGCTTGAAGAAATTCCGCGACCGCTTCGATATTCCAGTCAAAGACGAAGAGCTGGAAAACCTGCCCTTCTTCAAACCGGAACCTGGCAGCGCCGAAGCCCGCTACCTCAGCGAGCGTCGTGCCGCACTCGGCGGTTTCGTGCCGCAGCGTCGTGCCAAGAGCTTCAGCATTCCGACCCCGCCACTGGAAAGCCTCAAGGCCATTCTGGACGGCAGCGGCGACCGCGAAATCTCCACCACCATGGCCTTCGTGCGCATCCTGTCGCAGTTGGTGAAAGACAAGGAAATCGGTCAACGCATCGTGCCGATCATCCCGGACGAAGCCCGTACCTTCGGTATGGAAGGCATGTTCCGTCAGCTCGGTATCTACTCCTCGGTCGGCCAGCTCTACGAGCCGGTGGATAAAGACCAAGTGATGTTCTACCGCGAAGACAAGAAGGGCCAGATTCTCGAGGAAGGCATCAACGAAGCCGGCGCCATGTCGTCGTTTATCGCCGCCGGCACCTCGTACTCCAGCCACAACCAGCCGATGCTGCCGTTCTACATCTTCTATTCGATGTTCGGCTTCCAGCGCATTGGCGACCTGGCCTGGGCCGCAGGCGACAGCCGCACCCGTGGCTTCCTGATCGGCGGCACCGCTGGCCGTACCACGCTGAACGGCGAAGGCCTGCAGCACGAAGACGGTCACAGCCACATGCTGGCCGGCACCATTCCGAACTGCCGCACCTATGACCCCACCTACGGCTACGAGCTGGCGGTGATCATTCAGGACGGCATGAAGAAGATGACCGAAGAGCAACAGGACGTCTTCTACTACATCACCGTGATGAACGAGTCCTACGCCCAGCCCGCCATTCCGGCCGGCGTGGAAGAAGGCATCGTCAAGGGCATGTACCTGCTCGAAGAAGACAAGCGCGACGCGGCGCATCACGTGCAGTTGCTCGGTTCGGGCACCATCCTGCGTGAAGTGCGTGAAGCAGCGAAAATTCTGCGCGACGAGTTCAACATCGGCGCTGATGTCTGGAGCGTCACCAGCTTCAACGAGCTGCGTCGCGACGGCCTTGCCGTTGAGCGCAGCAACCGCCTGAAGCCTGGCCAGAAGCCGAAGAAAACCTACGTCGAAGAATGCCTGGGCGGCCGTAAAGGTCCGGTCATTGCCTCGACTGACTACATGAAGCTGTTCGCTGAACAGATTCGTCAGTGGGTGCCGGTCAAGGAATACAAAGTGCTGGGCACCGACGGTTTCGGCCGTAGCGACAGCCGCAAGAAGCTGCGTCACTTCTTCGAAGTCGACCGTCACTTCGTGGTGCTGGCCGCTCTGGAAGCCCTGGCCGATCGCGGCGATATCGAACCGAAGGTGGTGGCAGAAGCCATCGTCAAGTTCGGCATCAACCCCGAAAAACTCAACCCACTGGACTGCTAAGGGAGCACAACGATGAGTGAATTAATCCGCGTGCCCGACATTGGCAGTGGCGAGGGCGAAGTCATCGAGCTGATGGTGAAAGTGGGTGATCGCATTGAAGCCGATCAAAGCCTGCTGACCCTTGAGTCGGACAAAGCCAGCATGGAAATTCCTGCGCCCAAAGCCGGCGTGGTGAAAAGCCTGAAGGTGAAACTCGGCGACCGCCTGAAAGAAGGCGACGAGTTGCTGGAGCTGGAAGTGGAAGGCGCCGAAGCAGCGCCAGCCGCTGCCGAACCGGCGGCCAAGGCCGAAGCCGCTCCGGCCGCCGAGCCTGCCAAAGCCGCCGAACCTGCCCCTGCGCCTGCTGCTCCGGCAGCGGCGGCCAGCAGTTCGATCCAGGACATTAACGTGCCGGATATCGGTTCCTCGGGCAAAGCCAAAATCATCGAGCTGTTGGTGAAGGTTGGCGACACCGTTGAAGCCGACCAATCCTTGTTGGTGCTGGAGTCCGACAAAGCCAGCATGGAAATCCCCTCGCCGGCTGCCGGCGTGGTGGAAAGCCTGAGCGTGAAGCTGGACGACGAAGTCGGCACCGGCGACCCGATCCTGAAGTTGAAAGTGGCCGGTAGCGTACCGGCTGCCGCGCCTGCTGCTGCAGAAGCACCCGCTGCCCCGGCCGCCAAAGCCGAAGCAGCGCCCGCTCCTGCTGCTGCACCCGCCAAAGCCGAGGCGGCTCCAGCTGCCCCGGCAGCGCCCGCCAAAGACGGCGCGAAAACCCACGCCGGCCCGGCTGTACGCCAACTGGCCCGTGAGTTTGGCGTCGAGCTGAGCGCGGTGACCGCCAGCGGTCCGCACGGTCGTGTGCTGAAAGAAGACGTGCAGGTCTACGTCAAAGCCATGATGCAGAAGGCCAAGGAAGCACCGGCTGCGGGCGCTACCGGTGGCGCGGGCATTCCGCCGGTTCCGGAAGTCGATTTCAGCCGTTTTGGTGAAATTGAAGAAGTGCCGATGACCCGCCTGATGCAAGTTGGCGCCACCAACCTGCACCGCAGCTGGCTCAACGTGCCGCACGTGACCCAATTCGACTCCGCCGACATCACCGAGTTGGAAGCTTTCCGCATTGCGCAGAAAGCCGTTGCCGAGAAAGCGGGCGTCAAACTCACCGTGCTGCCGCTGCTGCTTAAAGCGTGCGCCTACCTGCTCAAGGAACTGCCGGACTTCAACAGTTCGCTGGCGCCGTCTGGCAAAGCGATCATTCGCAAGAAGTACGTGAACATCGGCTTCGCCGTCGACACACCGGATGGCTTGCTGGTGCCGGTGATCAAAGACGTGGACAAAAAGAGCTTGCTGCAACTGGCTGCCGAAGCCGCTGAACTGGCGGAAAAAGCGCGCACCAAGAAGCTCTCGGCCGACGCCATGCAAGGCGCCTGCTTCACCATTTCCAGCCTCGGCCACATTGGCGGCACCGGCTTCACGCCGATCGTCAACGCACCGGAAGTGGCGATTCTCGGGGTCTCCAAGGCCACCATGCAGCCTGTTTGGGACGGTAAAGCGTTCCAGCCGAAACTGATGCTGCCGCTGTCCTTGTCTTACGACCACCGCGTGATCAACGGCGCGGCTGCCGCTCGCTTCACCAAACGTCTGAGCGACGTGCTGGGCGACATCCGCACCATGCTGCTGTAAGGCTAAAACGTTTCACACTTTCGGGCATGCCACGCTCGTACCTCAGCCCCGCCGTTTGGCGGGGTTTTTTTTGCGTGTTTTTTGGCGGAGACAGAAACCTAATGAAGCCCACCGTCATTCCTGCGCAGGCGGGAATCCAGAATTCTGGATGGGGCAAACATTGCGTATCAACGCAAGATTCTGGGTCCCCGCCTGCGCGGGGACGACCGTGTAAATGCGTGAAGGTCAGCCCTTCTGCATATTGCGCAGCAGAAACGACAGCGCCTTGGCCAACTGCGCCGCGCCTTGATGATCCCGGCGAATGGTCAGCCATGGGCTGCCGTCCTGGGGGTTTTTCAAGGTGCAGACCTGCTCGCTCGGCAGGCACTCGTATTTGATGTACGGGTCGACTCCAAA
The DNA here is from genome assembly GCF_979254655.1 of Pseudomonas sp. AC229. Lineage (NCBI taxonomy): Bacteria > Pseudomonadati > Pseudomonadota > Gammaproteobacteria > Pseudomonadales > Pseudomonadaceae > Pseudomonas > Pseudomonas sp. AC229. The sequence goes on along the minus strand of NZ_CEEDHK010000009.1, from coordinate 155,648 downwards.
CACCTCCAGCCGCTGATTGCGCACGGCCACGTTCACCCCTTCGGCTTCACGGGTTTTCTGCTGGATCAGCAATTCCCCAGGCGCCCCCACGCTGAGCTGGTACACCTGGTCGCGACGCTCGGCCTGGCCGACCTGAAAGGCCGCGCGCACCGCGTAGGTGTCGAGCAGTTCGTTGCTTTGCGCCAACAACGCTTGGCGCTCGTCGCTGGTGAGGTAGAGCTTCTTCAATTCGTTGAGGTAGCGTGCCTGTTCGGCACCACTCAACTCTGCCTCCGGCTCTGCCGCCTGCGCGCTAGACGCGGCGAGCAATACCACAGCGATTGCAGGCAATATTCCCAGCCGCCTTGTCAGTCTTGTTCGCATGATGCACCCTTACCGATGAAGTGGCCCTGAGCCACTCGTTCAGCATACTGGAAGCGAGTCTCCCGATGAAAAGCCATACCGATGCCGCCAGCCGTCCGGCGGTCGAGGTTGTGACGCAGTTGCCAGTGCCCTCGCGGCTTGGCATGTTGCGTTTCGAGCGGCTTAATGAGGCGAGCTGGACCCTTCTGTTTTTAGACGCCGCGTGCGAAAGCCAATTGGGCCTCGCCGCCGGTGAGCTTTGTGGGTTGGTGGGTTCGCCCTACGCCAGCCTTATGGAGCCGGAAGAACGCTACCAGTTGCACGACACCATCCAACTGCAACTCAAAGACAGCCCGCACTACAAAGTGCACTACAAGCTGCACACCCCCATCGGCATGCTGCATCTGGTGGAATTGGGTGAAGCCTTCAAGCAGCACGGTCGGCAGCTGCTGCGCGGCTATATATTGCCGGCCGATGAGCCGCTGTTCCCCGACCGCCAGCCGCAGCAGTCAGAACTGCAAATCCAGAACAACCGCCTGCAAGCCTCCCTCGAACTGTACCAACGCTCCCAGGAAGAACACCTTCAGCACCTGGTCCGCAGCCGCGCCCAGCAGAGCATGATCGTGCGCCTGGCGCGCCACCGTTACAGCTCGGACAACCAGGTGTTCGAGGCCGCGCAGCTGATTACCAAGGCCGCCTGCGAGACCTTCAGCGTCGCCCGCGCCAGCCTCTGGTACTTGCGCCAAGAGCAGCTTGAACCGGTGACGATGTACAGCACCGACATCGGCCAGCACGAACTGCCCACCCCAATCAACGCCAGCAAATACCCGCACTACCTCGCCGCCTTGCACAGCGGCCGCGCCATCGACGCCCACAGCGCCATGCGCGACCCGCGCACCCGTGAGCTGGCCGAGACCCACCTGCTGCCCCGTGGCGTCAGCGCCATGCTCGATGCCAGCGTGCGCGTGGCCGGCGAAGTGGTGGCGGTGTTGTGCCTGGAACACGTGGGCACCGAGCGCGTGTGGCAGGCCGATGAAATTGCGTTTGCCGGCGAGCTGGCCGACCAGTTCGCCCATGCCCTGGTCAACCAGCAGCGCCGCAGCGCCAACAGTGAATTGCAGCTGTTCCGCCGCGCGGTCGAGCAAAGCGCCAGCGCCTTTTTGCTGATCGACCGCGAAGGCATCGTCGAATACGTCAACCCAAGCTTCACCGCCATCACCCAGTTCAGCCCGGAAGAAGTGCAGGGCCGGCGCTTGTCCGACCTGCCGGCGCTGGGCAATCTCAGCGATCTGCTGTTCGATGCCCATTCCAACCTGGCCCAGCAGAACAGCTGGAACGGCGAATTCCGCAGCCGGCGCAAAAGCCTGGAACCCTACTGGGGGCACCTGTCGATTTCCAAGGTGTACGGCGGCGACGGTGAGCTGACCCATTACATCGGCATTTACGAAGACATCACGCAAAGCAAACTCGCCCAGCAGCGCATCGAGCGCCTGGCCTACACCGACAACCTCACCCGCCTCGGCAACCGTCCGGCCTTTATCCGCAGCATGGAAGAGCGCTTTTCGCGCAACAGCGATCAGCCCACCAGCTTGCTGCTGGTCGACATCGACAACTTCAAGCGCATCAACGACAGCCTCGGCCACCAGACCGGCGACAAGCTGCTCATGAGCCTGGCCCGCCGCCTGCGCAACAGCCTCAACGCCAACAACAGCCTCGCGCGTTTCGCCAGTAACGAATTTGCCGTGTTGCTGGACAACTGCGACGTTGCCGAAGGCCAGCGCATTGCCGGGCAAGTGCTGCAAACCCTGGATAAACCGCTGTTCGTCGACAACCAGCTGATCAGCGTCACCGGCTCGGTCGGCCTGGCCTGCGCGCCGCTGCATGGGCAAGATTCCCACACCCTGATGAAGCACGCGGGCCTGGCGCTGCACAAAGCCAAAGCCAACGGCAAACACCAGGTGCAGGTGTTCACCGAAGTGCTGAATGCCGAGGCCAACTACAAGCTGTTCGTCGAAAACAACCTGCGCCGCGCCCTAACCCAGAACGAACTGGAGGTGTTCTACCAGCCCAAGCTCGACCTGCGCACCGGCCAGCTCACCGGCATGGAGGCGCTGCTGCGCTGGAACCATCCGGAAAAAGGCATGATCAACCCGGACCAGTTCATCAGCGTTGCCGAAGACACCGGTCTGATCATTCCCATCGGCAAATGGGTGGCGCGCCAGGCCTGCCGCATGAGCAAGCAGCTGTCAGCGCTTGGCCTGGGCGACATTCAGGTGGCGATCAACTTGTCGCCCAAGCAATTTTCCGACCCCGACCTGGTGGGCTCGATTGCCGACATCCTTCAGGAAGAACTGCTGCCGCCGCACCTGCTCGAGCTGGAGCTGACCGAAAGCCTGCTGTTGGAAGCCACCGACGACACGCGCCAGCAGCTCAATCGCTTGAAAAGCTTGGGCCTGACCCTGGCCATGGACGACTTCGGCACCGGCTATTCGTCGCTCAGCTACCTGAAGAAATTCCCCATCGACGTGATCAAGATCGATCGCAGCTTTATCAAAGACATCCCGGAAAATCAGGACGACATGGAAATCACCTCAGCGGTGATCGCCATGGCCCACAACCTCAAGCTCAAAGTCGTCGCTGAAGGCATCGAAACTGCCGCCCAGTTGAGCTTCTTGCGTCGGCACAAATGCGATATCGGCCAGGGTTACTTGTTCGACCGCCCGATTCCCGGCCGCGACCTGCTCGATAGCCTTCGCCGTTACCCGTGTCGCCCGCAAAACTGAATCGGCTGTAACGTCTCGCCCCGAGCGAACTCTAAACACACGCTGAACAGCTACGTTTCAATCAACCCCATCAGGAGCCTGCCATGGTGCTGCGTTCGCAAATTCTCGCCCACAAGCTCGACCTGCCAACCGCCGAGCAAGCCCTGCCCGGCCGTGAAAGCCCGATGCCCGTGCCGGAGAAGCACTTCGTCAACGGCAACCCGCTGCAAGGTCCCTTTCCTGCTGGTATGGAAACCGCGATTTTCGGCCTTGGCTGTTTCTGGGGTGCCGAGCGGCGCTTCTGGCAGCAACCGGGCGTTTATTCCACGGCGGCAGGTTATGCCGGTGGCCACACGCCAAACCCGACGTACGACGAAACCTGCTCGGGCCTGACCGGCCACACCGAAGTGGTGTTGGTGGTGTTTGATCCGAAGGTGACCAGTTACGACGCGCTGTTGAAAGTGTTCTGGGAAGCGCACAACCCAACGCAAGGCATGCGTCAGGGCAACGATGTGGGCAGCCAGTATCGCTCGGCCATCTACGCCACCAGCCCAGCGCAACTGGATGCCGCGCTGACAACCCAGGCCGCTTTCCAGAAGCAATTGGAAGCTGCCGGCTTTGGCGCCATTACCACGGAAATCATCGAGGCGCCGGCGTTCTACTACGCCGAGGCTTATCACCAGCAGTACCTGGCGAAGAATCCGAATGGTTATTGCGGGTTGGGCGGCACCGGGGTGTGCTTGCTGTAAAACAGGCCGGCTATCGGTCGTTGGTGCCTGCAACCAACGACCGGTTCACGCCCTTGCGAACGTCTAAGTGCGCCTGTAATACGCAACTTGTAGGATGACTCTCTGCCAGCCGTTTCGCCGTTGCTGCTCGCACCGCCGCAGCGCAAGCGCCTATAAAAAAGAGAGAGTCCGCATGAACACGTTAACCCTCGGGCGCTGCCGCCTGGTCGCAGGTTTCGCCGCGTTATTGAGCTTCGCCAGTGCCGTGCTGGCCGACGACGCGCCTATCGTCATCAAGTTTTCCCACGTAGTTGCCGAAGACACGCCCAAGGGCCAAGGCGCGCTGCTGTTCAAAAAACTTGCCGAGGAGCGCCTGGCCGGCAAAGTCACCGTCGAGATTTACCCCAACTCAAGCCTGTTTGGCGACGCTGACGAGCTGCAAGCCTTGCGCGACAACAAGGTGCAGATTCTTGCGCCCTCGCTGGCCAAGTTCAGCGAGTACAACAAGCAGCTGCAGGTGTTCGACCTGCCGTTTTTGTTCGATGACCTCGCCGCCGTCGACCGCTTCCAGCAACGCGCCAAAGGCCGTCAGCTGCTCAGCGGCATGCAGGATCACAACATCACCGGCCTGGCTTATTGGCACAACGGCATGAAGCAGTTGTCGGCCACCAAAGCGCTGAACAATCCGGCCGACGCCAAAGGCCTGGCCTTCCGCATTCAGCCCTCGCCCGTGATCGAAAGCCAATTCAACGCCCTGGGCGCTACGCCGGTAAAACTGCCTTTCGCCGCCACACTGCAAGCGATGCAAGACGGCAAGGTGCAAGGCACCGAGAACACCTGGTCGAACCTGTACAGCCAGAAATACGCGCCGTTTCAGCCGTACATGACCGAAACCAACCACGGTGTGCTCGACTACATGTTGGTGGCCAATACCAAGTTCTGGTACGCCATTCCCCACGCCACGCGCACCGAGCTGGAAGGCATCATCGAAGAAGTGACCTTTGCCGTGAACAACGCCGCCGAGCAGCAGAACGTCGTCGCGCGCCAGCAGTTGAGCCAGGGCAAAACCCACCTCATCAGCCTCACCGAGCAAGAGCGCAGCACCTGGCGTGCGGCCATGCAGCCGGTGTGGAAGCAGTACGAAAGCGTGATTGGTGCCGACATCATCCACGCCGCCGAACAGGTCAACCGCAAAAGCGCCAACAAGCAATAGCTGGCTGTTAGCCATTAGGCGGGCTGCTTCCCCGGCAAAGGCCGGCTAGACTTAGGCTTTCATGACTCAAGCCTAAGTCTTTGCATGTCAGATTCCCGCAAACAGTACATCGCGCCCGAACAGCTGTGCGTCGGCCTTTTCGTCCAACTGGACCTGGGCTGGTGGGAGCACGACTTCGCCTTTAGCAGTTTCAAAATCAAAGACCAGGCCCAGCTCGACGCGTTGCTTCAGCTGGGGTTGCCGCGCGTGCGCTACGACCCGGCGCGCAGCGATTGCGAGCCACTGCCGCACCCGGACGAACTGCCGCCGCCCATCGTTGAAGAGCCGCCCGCCGCGCCGCAGCCGCCCAGCGCCGAAGAGCTGGCCGCCCAGGCGCGCGCGGTGAAACTGAGCAAATTGCGCAAGCGCCTGGCCGAAGTGGACCGCAAGTTCATCCACACCAGCCAGATGGTCAAAGAACTGACCAAAACCCTGCACCGCGCCCCCGAAGACGTGCTCAAACAAGCGGGCGAAGTGGTGCGCGAATTGGTCGGCACCATGATGGCCGAGGACGGCGTGGTGCTGCACAGCATCAACGGCAAGGCCGCCGAAGACGCCTACTCACATGCGCTGAACGTGACGGTGCTGTCGATGATGCTCGGCCGCCAGTTGGGCTACGACAGCGAGGCCTGTCATTCCCTGGGCCTCGGCGCGCTGCTGCACGACATGGGCAAGATCGACGTGCCAAGCAAAGTGCTGCTCAAAACCGAACCGCTGAACCGCCCCGAGCAGCAGTTTCTGCAAATGCACACCGAATTCGGCCGGCGCCGTGGGCAGAAGCTGATGCTCGACGACGACGTGCTGCGCATCATCGCTGAGCACCACGAGTACTGCGACGGCAGCGGTTACCCCAACCAATTGCATGAAGCCGCCATTGGCCGCCTGAGCCGGGTGGTGAGCATCACCAACTTTTTCGACAACCTCTGCAACCCGCAGAACCCGCGCGACGCCATCAGCCCCCACGAAGCGCTGGCGCGGATGTTCAAGCAATACAAAGAACGCTTCGACCAGGTAGCGCTGAAAGCCTTTATCCGCTGCATGGGCGTTTACCCGCCGGGCAGCCTGGTGCAGCTCGAGGACGGCCGCTTCGGCCTGGTACTCGGCATGCACCCGACCTTGCCGCTGAAACCGACGGTGATCGTCTACGAGCCGAACGTGCCGAAAACCGAGGCATTGATCCTCAACCTGGAGCAAGAGCCGCAGCTGGCGATTGCCAAAAGCGTGAGGGTGTCGGAGCTGGATGAAGCGGCGCGCGAATATTTGAATCCACGGCAGCAAGTGAGTTACTACGTGGATCCGAAGCGGGCGAAATAGCGGAAGAGTTCCACATTCCCCTGGAGGAGCGAGCTTGCTCGCGAAGCGATTTGCGCCCTAACGCAAATGTCCGTCGCGAGCAAGCTCGCGCCTACGAACAACCGAACGCTCGCAGCGTTCGCTTATTCCGCAATCAACCAATCCAACCGCCAATTCCCCTCACTCTGCGCCAACGTCTTGGCCAGCCACGGCAGCAGTTCTTTCAGCTCCTCCTCCAACCCCCACGGTGCGTTGGCGATCACCAACCCGGAGCCGCTCAGGCGCGTGGCGTCGTCCGGGCTGTGCACAAACAGTTCAGCGCGCAGCAGTTTCGGCGCGGTGGATTTGCCCAGGCTTTGGTAGAAACGCTTGAGCTGGCGTTCATCCTTGATCGGGTACCAGATGGCAACGATGGTCTGGCGCATGCGGCCTATGCTTTCGTTCAGCGCGGTGACGCAGCGGTCCAGCTCGTCGCTCTGTTCAAACGGCGGGTCGATCAGCAGCAGCGCACGCTTTTCCGCCACCGGCAGCAAGGCGCGCGGCACGTGCCAGCCTTCGCCCAGATGCACAGCCACGCGCCGGTCGCCGCGCATGTTTTCTTTGAGCAATTGGCCATCTTGCGGGTGTTTTTCGTTGAGCAGTACGCGGTCCTGGTCGCGGGTGAGCTGGCGCGCCAGCTCGGGCGAACCGGGGTAGTAGCGCAGCTCGCCGTCCGGGTTCATGGCCTTGAGCACGTCGAAATAATCGTCGGTGCTGGCCGGCAAGTCGTCGGCGTTCCACAGCCGGGCAATGCCTTCGAGCCACTCACCGGTGCGGCTCGCTTCATCGCCCTTGAGGTCGTACAAACCCAGGCCGGCGTGGCTGTCGAGGCACACGAACGGTGCTTCCTTGCGCGCCAGCAGCGCAATGATGCGGCTGATGATCAGGTGCTTGAGCACATCGGCGTGGTTGCCGGCGTGGAAGGCGTGGCGGTAGTTCATGCGAGAAGATCCTCGGGGCGCGCTGAGGCGGCGAAGTTTACCAGCCCGCCCTGTGCGGATGGCGACTGGGTTTTGCTGCTTTATCACTCCCCTGTATGAAGCTAGGCGCTGCCCGCCGCGCGCAATAGACTCCGGCAACGTTGAATAAAACCGTCCCATCACAACAGGTACGCCGCATGTCCGAGACTCTGCTCAGCTCCCGTAACCTGGCCTTCGAACTCTACGAAGTGCTGGATGCCGAAGCCCTGACCCAACGCGAGCGTTTCGCCGAGCACAGCCGCGAAACCTTCGATGCTGCCATCGACACCGCCCGCAGCATCGCCGAAAACCTGTTCGCGCCGCACTGCCGCAAGAACGACGAGCACGAGCCACAGTTCGTAGACGGCGCAGCGGTGCTGATTCCGGAAGTGAAGCCTGCGGTCGACGCCTTCCTCGAAGCGGGCTTTCTCAATGCCTCGCGCGACTTCGAAGCCGGCGGCATGCAATTGCCGACGCTGCTGTCGCAAGCCTGCTTCTGCCACTTCCAGTCGGCCAACGCAGCGACCACCTCGTACCCGTTCCTGACCATGGGCGCGGCCAACCTGATCGAAAGCTTCGGCACCGAAGAGCAAAAGCAGCGCTTCCTGCAGCCGATGATCGACGGCCGCTTCTTCGGCACCATGGCCCTTACCGAACCGCACGCCGGTTCTTCCCTGTCGGACCTGCGCACCCGTGCCGAGCCGGCCGGTGACGGCAGCTACCGGATCAAGGGCAACAAAATCTTTATCTCCGGCGGCGACCACCCGCTGTCGGAAAACATCGTGCACATGGTGCTGGCCAAGCTGCCGGACGCACCGCCCGGTGTAAAAGGCATCTCGCTGTTTATCGTGCCCAAGTTCCTGGTCAACGACGACGGCTCGCTGGGCAAGCGCAACGACGTGATTCTGGCTGGCCTGTTTCACAAGATGGGCTGGCGCGGCACCACCTCCACCGCGCTGAACTTCGGCGATAACGGCGAGTGCGTGGGCTACTTGGTCGGCAAGCCGCACGCGGGCCTGTCGTACATGTTCCAGATGATGAACGAGGCGCGTATCGGCGTCGGCATGGGCGCGGTGATGCTCGGTTACGCCGGCTACCTGTACTCGCTCGACTATGCCCGCCAGCGCCCACAAGGTCGCCTGCCCGACGGCAAAGACCCAACCACCGCGCAGGTGGCGATCATCGAGCACGCCGACGTGCGCCGCATGTTGCTAACCCAAAAGGCTTACGTGGAAGGCTCGTTCGACCTGGCCTTGTACGCCGCACGCCTGTTCGACGACACGCAAACCCTGAGCACCGAAGAAGAACGCAAAACCGCGCTGGAACTGCTCGACCTGCTGACGCCCATTGTTAAATCCTGGCCGTCGGATTACTGCCTGAAAGCCAACGAACTGGCGATCCAGATTCTCGGCGGCCACGGCTACACCCGCGAATACCCGGTGGAGCAGTACTACCGCGACAACCGCCTGAACCCGATTCACGAAGGCACCTACGGCATCCAGTCCCTCGACCTGTTGGGCCGCAAGGTTTCCATGAACGGCGGCGCGGCGCTCAAGCAACTGGTGAAGCTGATTCAAACCTGCTGCCAGCGCGCCGAAGCGCATCCATCGCTCAATGCCCTGCGTGAGCCGCTGGAGCATCTGTTGTCGCGCCTGTCGACCGTCACCCTGTCGCTGCTGGGCGACCTGATGAAGGGCAAGGTCAACGAAAGCCTGGCCAACTCGGCGCTGTACTTGAAAGTGTTCGGCCACATGGTTATCGGCTGGCGCTGGCTGGAACAAGCCATCCGCGCCGAAGAAGGCCTGGCCAAAGGCAACGCCCAGGACCACGACTTCTACACCGGCAAACTGCAAGCCGCACGCTACTTCCTGACCTGGGAAGTACCGAGCATGCACCACGACCTGGCGATTCTGGAGGCCAAGGACGATACGTGCCTGGCGATGCAGGATGCTTGGTTCTAAGGACGCCTCGTTCTGATTTTGTAGGAGCCAGCTTGCTGGCGAACGGCCCGACACCGCTTCGCGAGCAAGCTCGCTCCTACAAAAAGCAACGTAACCAAGTCAGTAACGATTGCCCCGCCCCAACGCGGGGCTTTTTTTTGACAGGCGCAGGAAAACGCGGGTTAGAATCGTCTGGCATGCCTGCTGCATGCTCTAAGCTATTTTCGATCTAAACCCGTTTACCTGGAGTTCCGCCTTTGGATGCCACCGCCATCAATAGCCTGTTCCTGATCGGCGCATTGCTGGTAGGCGCGAGCATTTTGGTGAGCTCGCTTTCTTCGCGTCTGGGCATCCCGATTCTGGTGATCATTCTGGGCGTCGGCATGTTGGCCGGCGTCGATGGCCCAGGCGGCATCGGTTTCAGCAACTACCCCCTCTCGTACTTGGTCGGCAACTTGGCGCTGGCGGTCATCCTGCTCGATGGCGGCTTGCGTACGCGGGTGTCGAGTTTCCGCGTGGCACTGTCGCCGGCCTTGTCGATGGCCACCGTCGGGGTGCTGATTACCACCGGCCTGACCGGCATGGCCGCCGCCTGGTTGTTCAACCTCAGCCTGGTGCAGGGCTTGTTGGTCGGTGCCATCGTCGGCTCCACCGACGCCGCTGCGGTGTTCTCGCTGCTGGGCGGCAAAGGCCTGAACGAACGGGTAAACGCTACCCTGGAAATCGAGTCCGGTAGCAACGACCCCATGGCGGTGTTTCTCACCGTTACGCTGATCGACATGCTCGCCCGCGGTGAAAACGAATTCGGCTTGGGCCTGTTGCTGCACCTGCTGCGCGAATTTGGCATCGGTGCGGTCGTGGGCCTGGCCGGCGGTTGGGTGGTGCTCAAGCTGGTTAATCGCATTCACTTGGCGCACGGCTTGTACCCGTTGCTGGTGGTCAGCGGCGGCCTGCTGACCTTTGCTCTGACCAACGCACTGCACGGCAGCGGCATTCTTGCCGTGTACCTGTGCGGTCTGGTGCTGGGCAACAAGGCCATCCGCTCGCGCCACGGCATTTTGCACATGCTCGACGGCCTGGCCTGGCTGGCGCAGATCGGCATGTTCCTGGTGCTGGGGTTGTTGGTCACGCCCCACGACTTGCTGCCCATCGCGCTGCCGGCCCTGGCCCTGGCGCTGTGGATGATTCTGATCGCTCGGCCGCTGTCGGTGGCCGTGGGCTTGTTCCCGTTCAAGGCCTTCCACGACCGCGAAAAAGTGTTTATCGCCTGGGTCGGCCTGCGCGGCGCGGTGCCGATCATTCTCGCCGTGTTCCCGCTGATGGCCGGGCTGGAACATGCGCAGCTGTACTTCAACTTGGCGTTCTTTATTGTCCTGGTGTCGCTGGTGGTGCAAGGCACCAGCTTGCCGTGGGTGGCGAAGTGGTTGCGGGTAACGGTGCCGCCGGAGCCGGCGCCAATCTCCCGCGCAGGCCTTGAAGTGCACCCCACCAGTCAGTGGGAGCTGTTCGTATACCGGCTGGGCGCGGAGAAGTGGTGCATCGGCGCCGCCCTGCGCGAACTGAAGATGCCCGACGGCACGCGCATCGCCGCCTTGTTCCGCGGCACCGAGCTGCTGCACCCCTCCGGTAGTACCACGCTGGAGGCCGGCGACATGCTCTGCGTAGTCGGGCATGAACACGACCTGCCGGCCCTCGGCAAACTCTTCAGCCAGGCGCCGAAACGCGGCCTGGACTTGCGCTTCTTCGGTGACTTCGTGCTCGAAGGCGACGCCGAACTGGCGGCCATTGCTGCGCTGTACGGCCTGAAAGTCGGCGAAGTGGACGCCCACATGCCGCTCGGGCGCTTTATCGCCCACGAAATTGGCGGCGAGCCGGTTATTGGCGACCAGGTGGAGTGGAATGGCCTGACCTGGACCGTCGCGGCCATGGAAGGCAACAAGATTCGCAAGGTCGGCGTCAAATTCCCCGAAGGCAGCCGCCCCGGCCCCGGCCTGTTCCTCTAAACTGCTCGCTTCCCGAGCCGCACGATTGGCGACCATGTCTCTGTTTCCTACTTCGCTCCGTACCCTTCTTACGGCCAGCCTGCTTGGCCTCGCGCTGATCATTCCGTCTTTGCATGCCGCCGAACCCCCGAGCAGCGCCGATGTTCAGCGCAACCTCGATGGCCTGGCCGCACGCAAACTGGCCGAGCCTGATGCCTCGACTATCAAGCAGATCCTGGAAAACACCCTGGAACTGCTGGCGGAAAAAGGCGACGCCGAAGTTCGCTTGACCCAGCTCAAGCAAAAGCTCGCCGAGGCGCCAAAGCTCACCGCCGACAGCCAGCGCGACCTGGCCAAACTCAAAGCCAACCCGCCGGACGCTTTTCGCGAGCGTTACGGCGCGCTGAGCATTCCGCAGCTTGAACAAAAACTGACCGACATCAGCACCCAGCTTAGCGACTGGCAAAAAGCGCTGGCCGTGGCCAATAGCGACATTCTTACCGCGCAAACCCGGCCCGAACGCGCCCAGGCGGAGATCAGTAACGGCCAGACGCGCATGCAGGAGATCGGCAACCTGCTCAAGGTGGGCAAAGAGGCCAACAAGCCACTGAGCCCTGAACGCCGCGACCAACTGAACGCCGAGCAGGCAGCCCTGGTGGCAAAAATGGCCTTGCGCCGCGCCGAGCTGGCGGGCAACAACGTGCTGCAAGACTTGGGCAACATCCAGCGCGACTTGCTGGTGGAACGCATCGCCCGTGCCGAACAACGCAGCAATGACCTGCAAACCTTGATCAGCGAAAAACGCCGGGCGCAGTCGGAAAAAACCTTGGTGGAATTATCCAAGGAGGCGCAGAACGCCGGCTCCGACAGCGTGGTAGCCCTGGAAAGCGCTGAGAACCTCAAGCTCTCCGACTACCTGCTGCGCGCCACCGACCGCCTCAACGACCTGACCAAACAGAACCTGCTGACCAAGCAGCAACTCGACAGCGTCAACCAGGCCGATCAGTCGCTGGAAGAACAGATCAACGTGCTCAAGGGGAGCCTGCTGCTCTCGAAGATTCTTTATCAGCAGAAAGAATCGTTGCCGCAACTGACGATGAATCAGGACCTGGCCGACGAGATTGCCGACATCCGGCTCTACCAGTTCAACCTCGACCAGACCCGCGATCAATACGGCTCGCCGCAAGCCTATGTCGACAGTCTGTTGGCCAAACAACCTGCCGAGCAGGTGACGCCGGAGGTGCGCCGCACGCTGCTGGACCTGGCCAACACCCGCGCCGAACTGCTTGAGCGCTTGAGCCGAGAGCTCAATGCGCTGCTCAACGAATCGATCACCCTGCAACTTAACCAAAAGCAACTGCAAGCCACAGCCAAAGCCCTGCGCGCCACGCTTGAAGAGCAGATGTTCTGGATTCCCAGCAACAAGCCGCTGGACCTTTCGTGGCTGCGGGTTGCGCCGCGCTACCTGCAAAGCCAGCTGGCCGACCTGCCGTGGGGCGACGGGCTCAAGCAGTTGTTCGAAGCCCTGGGCGAGCGGCCGTGGTTTTTCCTGCCGCTGGCGTTGGTCAGTGGCCTGCTGATCTGGCAGCGCAGCACCATCTATCGCAAGCTCGGCGAACTGCACGAAGACATCGGCCACTACAAACGCGACAGCCAGCTGCACACGCCCTTGGCATTGCTGCTGAACATCTTGCTGGCTTTGCCGGTGTCGCTGCTGCTGGCGTTGGGCGGGCTGGCGCTGCGGGTGGATGCCCGTGGACTGAACGCCGCACTGGGCGGCGCGCTGCTGGAAATGGCCCAGGCCTGGCTGGTGTTCTACACGCTGTACCGCATTCTGGCGCCGGGTGGCATGGCCGAGCTGCACTTCCGCTGGCCGCGCCCGCAGGTGGCGTTTATTAGCAACCAGGTGCGCAAACTCGGGCTGGTGGTAATGGCCCTGGTCGCGGTGGTGAGCGTGGCTGAGCAGCAACCCGCCTCACTGGCCGAAGACGTGATCGGCATCATCATCGTGCTCACCTGCTTTTGCCTGATGACCTGGCTGCTGGGCAAATTGCTGCTCACCGAGCCGTTGCGTGAACACGCGTCACCGTTCCGTCTGGTGATCGGTACGGCGTTCACCCTGTTGCCGTTTGCGCTGATCATCGCGGTCGGCTTTGGCTACTACTACACCTCGCTGAAGCTCACGGATCGGCTAATCAACACCCTGTATTTGCTGATCGTCTGGCTGATTATCGAAGCCGCGTTCGTGCGCGGCCTGGCTGTGGCGGCACGGCGTCTGGCCTATGCCCGTGCCCTGGCGAAACGTCAGGCGCAGGCCAAGGAGAACGTCGACGGCGAAGAAGTGCCGGTGGAAACCGCGCGACTGGACATCGAGCAGGTCAACCAACAGTCGTTGCGACTGATTCGCCTGGCGCTGCTGTCCGGCTTTATTGGCTGCCTGTATTTGGTCTGGGCCGACCTGATCAGCGTGTTCGCCTACCTCGACAACGTCACCCTCTACCAATACGCCGCCGGCACGGGCGCTGCTGCCACGCAGTTGCCCATCAGCCTGCTGGATGTACTCGGCGCGCTGTTGATCATCGGCGTGACCATCGCCCTGGCCAATAACCTGCCCGGTCTGCTGGAAGTGTTGGTGCTGTCGCGCCTGTCACTGGCGCAAGGCAGCGCGTATGCGACCACCACGCTGCTGTCTTACGCGATTGCCGGCATCGGCATCGTCAGCACGCTGTCGACCCTGGGCGTGAGTTGGGACAAGTTGCAATGGTTAGTGGCGGCGCTGTCGGTCGGTATCGGTTTCGGTATGCAGGCGATTTTCGCCAACTTCATTTCCGGCATCATTCTGCTGTTCGAGCGTCCGGTGCGCATCGGCGACCTTGTGACCATCGGCACTGTGACCGGCACGGTTAACCGCATTCGTATCCGCGCCACGCACATCACTGACGGCGACCGTAAAGCGGTGATCGTGCCGAACCAGACCATTCTGACCAGTCAGCTGATCAACTGGACGCTGACCGACACCATCACCCGCATCGTGCTGACCTTTAACGTGCAGCGCGGCTCGGACCTGGAGCTGGTGCGCAAGCTGATGCTGCAAGCCACCCAGGAAAACTCCCGCGTGCTGCGCGACCCGGCGCCCACCGTGCAACTGACCGCCTACGGCGCCAGCACCTTGGATCACGAGCTGAAAATTTATGTGCGCGAACTGGGCGACCGCGGCCTGGCCACCGACGAATTGAACCGCCGTATCGACCAGTTGTTCCGCGACAACAACATCAACTCCAGCTCCACGCCGAAGATGGAAATTTTCCTCACCAATGCCGAGGGGAAGGAACATCAGGTGGAAGCGGCTGAGGAAGCGCAAGCGCCAAAACCGGCGCCGTGACATTAAACCCATCGCGGCTAAAGCCGCTCCTACAGGTTTCGTAGTTTGTGGGAGCGGCTTTAGCCGCGATGCTGTTTGGCAGGTTTATTGACCCGTCGGTGGCGAAAGCTGTCCAACTGATTTCCGATCCCAGCCTCTTTCGGACAACGCCATTGAAAACCCTCGCCGATCTGAACTTCGATAACCGCTTCGCCCGTTTAGGCGACGCGTTCTCCACTGAAGTGCTTCCCGAGCCCATCGATGACCCGCGCCTGGTGGTCGCCAGTTCCGCCGCCATGGCGCTTGTGGATCTGGACCCCAACGAAGCGGCGAAACCGGAATTTGCTGAAATCTTTGCCGGCCACAAACTGTGGGAAAGCGCCGAGCCGCGCGCCATGGTGTATTCCGGTCATCAGTTCGGTTCCTATAACCCGCGCCTGGGTGATGGCCGTGGACTGCTGCTCGGCGAAGTGGTGAACGACGCGGGCGAACATTGGGATTTGCACCTCAAGGGCGCCGGGCAAACGCCCTACTCGCGCATGGGCGATGGGCGCGCGGTGTTGCGCTCTTCGATTCGTGAATTCCTCGCCTCCGAAGCCATGCACGCGCTTGGTATTCCCAGCAGCCGCGCTTTGTGTGTGGTGGGTTCCAGCACGCCGGTGTGGCGCGAGAAAAAAGAAACGGCCGCCATGGTGCTGCGTATGGCCCCCAGCCATGTGCGCTTCGGCCACTTCGAATATTTCTATTACACCAAGCAGCAAGAGCAGCTTAAAACCCTCGCCGAGCATGTGCTGCGCTGCCACTTCCCCGCGTGCCTGGAGCAACCGGAGCCGCACCTGGCCATGTTCCGCGAGGTGCTGGAGCGTAACGCCGAGATGATCGCGTATTGGCAGGCGTACGGCTTTTGCCACGGGGTGATGAACACCGACAACATGTCGATTCTGGGCATCACCTTCGACTACGGCCCCTTCGCTTTTCTCGACGACTTCGACGCGCGCTTTATCTGCAACCACTCCGACGACAGCGGCCGCTACTCCTTCAGCAATCAGGTGCCCATCGCCCACTGGAATCTGTCGGCACTGGCCCAGGCGCTCACGCCGTTTATCAGCGTTGAAGCGCTGCGCGAAACGCTCAACCTGTTCCTGCCGTTGTACCAGGCGCATTACCTCGACCTGATGCGCAAACGCCTGGGCCTGTACCAACCGCACGATGACGACAACAGCCTGATCGAACGGCTGTTGCAGCTGATGCAGACCAGCCCGGTCGACTACAGCCGTTTCTTCCGCGAACTGGGCGACAGCGCCCCGGTCGATGCGTTGAAACGTCTACGTGAAGACTTTGTGGACTTAGCCGGCTTCGACGCCTGGGCCGCCGACTACCTCACCCGCTGCGGCGATCTGGACGTCGCCGAGCGGCGCGCGCGGATGCATGCGGTGAACCCGAAATACATCCTGCGCAATTACCTGGCACAGCAAGCGATCGAAGCCGCCGAGCGCGGGGACTACAGCGAAGTGCGCCTGCTGCATGAGGTGCTGAGCAAGCCTTTTGACGAGCAGCCGGGCATGGAGCGCTTTGCCGAGCGGCCACCGGAATGGGGCAAGCACCTGGAAATCAGTTGCTCTTCGTGATTACCCGCCGGCCCCTACGTTATGGAGGCAGCTAGAAGCCAATCGAGCCCCATGCGCACATGCTCATGGGTGCTATCAATCAAAGGCAGCGGCGCCTCTGAGCCGTCCAGCAGAAGATCAATTTCGGTACAGCCCAGAATTGCCGCCTCGGCGCCTTGGGCTTTTAGCTCGCCCAGGCAATCGAGGTAGTAGCGCTGGGACGCTTCCGGAAACTGGCCCAGGCAGAGCTGCTGAAAAATGATTCGGTCAATTTCGGCCTGCGCTTCGGGCGCAGGCACCAGCACCTCGATGCCGAAGCGCTCACTGAGGCGGTCACGGTAGAACGCTTCCTGCATGGTAAAGCGGGTGCCGAGCAGAGCCGCCTTGCGGATGCCTTGCGCTTGCAACGCCTGCCCCACCGCATCGCCAATGTGCAGGAGAGGAATATCCACCGCCGCCTCGATGGCCGGTGCCACTTTGTGCATGGTGTTGGTCGCCAACAGCAGCGCCGTGGCGCCGGCGTTTTGCAGGCCTGCGGCGGCTTGCGCCAACGCCTCGCCGGCGCCCTGCCAGTCACCACTTTTTTGCATGGCGGCTATCTGGGCGAAATCTACTGAATGCAGCAATAGCGGCGCGGAATGCAGCCCGCCGAGCTGGTCGCGAACGCCTTCGTTGAGCAGGCGGTAATACGTGACTGTCGATTCCCAACTCATGCCGCCTAGAACGCCGAGGGTGTGCATGGTGATCTCCTTGTTGTGAACCTGAAGGCTAGTGGGTTCGCAGGCGCGTACACAGATACAGCAACGGGTGGAGGCGGCGGCACAGTCGCGGTGCTTCCAAACGCTAAATTCCTAGATGGCATATAAACCTTCCCAATCAGTCTTAGACTCTCTAAGCAAAGCTCTCTATCGTTGCGCCACCGAACGGCTAACCGCTCGCCCCGCTTAAGGCTCCGCTGTAGATGAAAATCCGCGAACTCGATTACTCCGCAAGCCCCCTCAATACCGAACACCAGGCAATGGGCTTGCCGCCGGTTGAAGACTACGTCTCCCATCCCGCCAATCACCCCGTGCTGCGCATCGCCATGTGGCTGGCGGTGGCGATTCTGGTGAGCCTGCTGGGCTTTCTGGCGTGGCGCCTGTTCTTTGGTAACCACGAGAGCAGCGGCCTGGAAATTATCGAGAGCGCGCTGACCAGCCCGCTGTTCTGGAGCGCCGTGGCCGTGGGCTTTTTCGCCCAGGCTATCGATGGCGCGTTGGGCATGGCCTACGGCATTACCGCGACCACCTTCTTGCTCAGCGCGGGCGCCTCGCCTGCTGCGGCCAGCGCCAGCGTGCACATCGCCGAAGTGTTCACCACGGGCCTGTCTGGCATCTCCCACGTGAAGCTGGGCAACGTGAATAAATCGCTATTTTTGCGCTTGCTGATTCCCGGCATGATCGGCGCCGTGCTGGGCGCGGTGATCATCACGCAATTCGACGGCAAGGTACTCAAGCCCTTTATTTCCGCGTACTTGCTGATCATGGGCCTGTACATCCTGCGCAAGGCGTTCAAGCACATCGTGGAAAAACGCGAGCCCAAGCACATCGCCAAGCTGGCGTTGTTCGGCGGTTTCGTCGACGCGGCCGGTGGCGGTGGCTGGGGCCCGGTGGTGACGACCACGCTGATCGGCTCGGGCAGCGATCCGCGCACCACGATCGGCTCGGTGAACTTCGCCGAGTTTTTCCTGACCATCGCCAGCGCCACCTCGTTTATCTTGCTAGCCGGCCAACCGAGCACCTGGTTGCTGGTAGCGGGCCTGGTTTTCGGCGGCTTGTTCGCCGCGCCGTTCGCGGCGTTGCTGTGTAAAAAGCTGCATGCAAAAACCTTGCTGATCATGATCGGCAGCCTGATCACGCTGATCAGCGCGTACAACATCTATATCGGTCTCACCGCTTGAAAGCGCCGGTCTGCGGCTCCAGATAGCGCGTATAGCCTCTGGAGCCAGACATGTCCGACCCTCTCGTCATTCCCTGCCCGCACTGCAACAGCCTCAATCGCATTCCCTCCGACCGCACCGGCGACAGCCCGCGCTGCGGACGCTGCAAAGAGGCGGTGTTGCTGAGCGCGCCGTTCGACCTCACCCAAGCCAGCTATGCCAGTCAGATAAAAGGCGACCTGCCGTTGCTGGTGGACGTGTGGGCCAGTTGGTGCGGGCCGTGCCAGGCGTTTGCGCCGACCTTCAAGCAAGCCGCTGGGCAATTGCTGGGCCGGGCACGCCTGGCCAAGCTCGACAGCGAAGCTAACCCGCAGCTTTCTGCTCAGTTGGGCATTCGCTCGATCCCGAGTTTGCTGCTGTTCAAAAACGGCAAAGAAGTCGCACGCCAAAGCGGCGCGATGCCACTGGCGCAACTGCTCGGCTGGCTGAAAGCCCAGGGCGTGTAAGCGTCACTTTTGGTCAGGCGCGGCGAGCGCCGCGGTCATTGTTGTCCGCCGGTTAATGGCTAGGCTGGAGCCTTCTAAAACAAGAGATTCCGGCCATGGCCTTTCCCCTCGAGGTTGCGCGGCAACTTACCGAAGAACAGATCGCGTTCGTCAAACGCAGCCAGTTGAAGGCCGAAGTGCTGGAGCCTGGCTTTGTGCGGTTGTGCATGCCACTGGCCGGCAACCAGAACCACATCGGCAGCATGTATGCCGGCGCGCTGTTCACGCTGGCGGAAATCCCTGGCGGCGCGCTGTTTCTCACCAGCTTCGACACCCAGCGTTTCTACCCGATCATCAAGGAAATGAACCTGCGCTTTCGCCGTCCGGCGACCGGCGACATTCGCGTGGAAGCGCGCCTGGACGCCGCCGACATCGAGCGCCTGCAAACCGAAGCGGCTGAGACGGGCAAGGCCGAGTACGTGTTGGAGTTGGCGCTGACTGACAGCAGCGGCGAGGTGGTGGCGCACAGTCGAGGGTTGTACCAACTGCGCAAGCACTAGGCTCGGCGGGCTAGCGGCCGAGCAGTTTGGCCAGGCCGACGGCCATCGGTGTCGGCTCGCCTACCCGATAACGGCTTAGAAGCCGCTCGTTGTTGGCGCGGGAATGGCGGATGTCACCGTCCCGTGCCGGCCCGTACGAGACGGCGGGCAAATCGCCGACCACGGCGCGAATATGCTCCAACAACTGATTGAGGCTGGTGGCGCGGTTGAGGCCGACATTGGCTGCGCCCTCTTCCACGCCGGGCAGTTCCAGTGCCTGCACCAGCAGGTCGATCAGATCACCCACATAAAAGAAATCGCGGGTCTGCTCGCCGTCGCCGAACACGGTAATCGGCAGCCCTTGCTGGGCGCGCTGAATAAAAATGCTGATGACCCCGGAGTACGGCGAAGAAGGATCCTGCCGTGGGCCAAAGATATTGAAAAAGCGGAAGATCGCCGGCTCCAGACCATGCTGGCGGCGGTAGAAGTCCAGATACTGCTCGCTCGCCAGCTTGTCCACCGCGTAAGGCGTCAACGGCGCTTTCGGCGTGTCTTCGTCGATAGCCTGGCCTTCGCCGTTATTGCCGTACACCGCCGCGCTGGAGGCAAACAGCACGCGCTTGACGCCATGTTGGCGCATGGCCTCACACACATTCAGGGTGCCGACGAAATTGCTCTGGTGCGTGCTCACCGGATCGTCCACGGAGGCTTGCACCGACGCCACGGCGGCGAGGTGCACCACCGCCTGGCAACCGGCCACCGCGTCAGCGACCAACGCCGCATCCGCCACGCTGCCGACGCGCAGCTCCAGGCTCGGGTTGTCGAGCGGCAAATTGCTGCGTTTGCCCATCGACAGGTCGTCGAGCACGCGCACCGAATAACCGTTGGCCAACAGGGCATCGACCAGGTTGGAGCCGATAAAGCCGGCGCCCCCGGTAATCAGAACGGGACGATCAGGCATGGCGGTAGTAACGGTCCAGAAGGCTCGGCAAGCCGGCACGCCAGGCGCGCGGTTTGATGCCAAAGGTGTGGAGAATTTTCTTGCAGGCCAGCACGGCGTGCTGCGGTTCGTCGGCCACATCGGGACGCGCGGCGTGCGCCTGCGCACCGATTTCCTGCACCGCCAGTTGCCGGTAATTACGGGCTTCGGTCAGCACCGCCTGGCCGAGAGCCAGCGAGGTGGTGGCCTCGTAACCACCGTAGTGGTAGGTGCCCCACAGCGGCGCCTGGCAGTCGAGTTGCTTGATGACGGCAATCAGCACGCGAGCCGCATCGTCGATGGGCGTGGGGTTGCCGCGTCGATCATCGGCCAGAAACAGCTCTGACTCCTGCTCGGCACGGGCCAGAAAGCGTCCCAGCAAACCTTCGGCACTGGCATCGAGCAGCCAGCCAAAGCGAATCAGCACATGCCGCGGGCACGCCGCCCGCACGCTCTGTTCAATGCGCCACAACGCCTGACCGCGCAGGCCGAGCGGCACCTGTTCTTCCTTTTCGCTGTACGCAGTCGCGCGCGAGCCGTCGAAAACCCGGTAGCTCGACGGTTGAACCAGGCGAATGGAGTGATGTTGGCAAAGTTCGGCAAGGCGCTCGACGGCGCGCTCTTGCGGGGCGAAACGCTCGGCGCCCACCGTTTCGGCCTGAAACCAGTCGAAGTAGTACGCGAGGTTTACCACCACGTCGGGACGGGTTTCATCAAGCAGCAAGGTCAGGCTGGTGGCATCCCAGCCGCCCTCGGGGGGGCGCGGCGCGAGGAAGCCGATGTCATCTTCGGCTCCCAGGCGGATCAGCGCCTGCCCAAGGGCATTGCCGCCGCCCAGAAGCATTAGGCGCATTTGCATACGTCAGAAAGGCCTAATCAAAAAGGTTATGAATACCAAGAGGTGCTTCCACGAACGAATAAAAAGCGGGTTGTTCAGCAACCATTGTCGGGAAACCCTGGCAAGGACGTAGAAGCAGTCCCGAATTGTATGGGATTTTCTAGGGTTTCAAACAAATGACGGCTTTTTTTGCAGGAAAACTTTACTCAATCTTCCATGGGCGTGAAAACCGTTCATCGAATGGCGCGTTCCGATAACGCCCGACGAACGGTAGTCTCGCCACGAGTATTCCGCATAAGGCCCGTTACGCCGGCAAGTGCAAGTTGAGCCGCCGCGAACGATTCGCCAGCTGGATCAACTCGCGTCCTGACTCGGCCAATTGAGCTGATCGACGCCTTTACCCAAACCGGATAGCCGCTGAAGAGCTACCCGCTGGAATCCATGCTGCGCAAGCAAACTTCCTGCTCAATGGATGGAATCACGTCTGCCCGCTCTCATATTGGCCCATGCCCCATTACCATCAAGCCCTGGTCTAAGCCCTCTGTATATAACGTCAGAAACAGATTGCTCACTTCCCAAGGCCTGAATCTGCGTTGATGCAAGCCTAGAATCTCTATGAAAGAAAATGGATTCAGAAAGGACATTGGCGACATTTTTAAGCAGATTAAGGCCCGCCAAAACACTTGGACCTGTGGTCATCATTGTTCCTTTAAGCCGTCCGATGAACGCATCTTCATGTTGGAAGGAACGCTTTGTTGTCCATGATGCTTGTGGGCGCAGCGAGTCCAGCCCATCCGTATTAGTCACGATCGCACTAATAAACTCAGCCGCCTTACCGGAGTGCCGGCTCGAAGCAAGTACAGCGTTAGATACGCCGGATTTAGACTTTGGATAAAGGAAACCGTCGTGACTCGAGCTGCGTATCGCCTCACTTAATGTATCCATGCCGCCAGCTGCAACGACGTCGGCATCCATGTAAACCCCGCCCTCTTCAAACATTAAAGCGGCTCGGGTTATGTCGCTGGCAGCAGCGTAGTTGCGATAAGCACCGCTCTTCTCGCGGTTATACATGGATTCCAGACGCGCCCCGTGCGGGCTGCTTTTGCTTAAGTTGGCGTAAAGGTCATCGGTGCTTTTAATATTTATTTCATTGCCAAAGTTATGGGCAAGGTATCTCTCATAGGCTGAGCTTTCTGAATGCAACATTTTATCGAGAGTGGAATAGATGGCCATCGGCCTCGACGTCCACACGTTGACCGTGTATTCCGGATCCATGTGTTTAATGAAAAGCATATTGCTCAACGCCTCGGTTGAAATATTCTTTCCCTCCCAAGCGAAATGCACTACTAGCGGAATGGCTTCATGGCCAGCGCGATCCACATAACTGACTGGATTATTCCTGACCATCCGATACAGATTCTGCCCATCCACCGTACCCGCAGGATCCGGATTGAGCCAACGCCCTAGCCAGGGAGCGTAGTAACGGAAACCGTAATAATACAAACCCGTCGCGTCGCGTTCCTTAGCTGAATAGCGGACAAACTTGTACTTGGTTTCGCTGGCACTCTTACCCGACCACACCGCCGTACCACCGAACGGGTAATACTCTTCCTGGGTCAGTATGTCCGCGTCCTGGTTCAGTTCGAGCAAGGTCGAACCGATCTGGTTATCCAGAGTGCCGCGCAACTGGTCATTGGCAATATCTTCCGGCCGACCCTCCTCCCAATGCAGCACCCGCACCTGCTGGCGGCCGGTACTGCCGACGCTGATCACATGCAGCTCTTCCTCGTTACGCGTGGTGCTGCCCTGAATGCTCTGGGTCCGGCGCACTTCCAGGCCGGGCAAATAAATCACCTGCACACGACGGGTCGTGCCACTGGTATGACTCACCGCCGTTTTGCGTACCCGGGTGCCAGCGCCGTCATATTGGTAGTGTTCTTCGTCGTCATCGCTACCGCCACGCTGCACCTGAGTGACCTGCTGCAATTGATTGCGCCCGTTCCACAGCAGCGTCTGGCCAACCGCCAACTGCTTGAGGTTACCCGCAGCGTCAAACTGGCCCTCGACATCGGCCGCCGTCAGTGAAGCGGATTGTTGCACCGCTCGGTTGGACGTGCTCGAAACCAGCATGTCCATGGTGTAACTGCTATTACCCACGTGGCGCATCTGAACCAAATTGCCGCCATTGTCGTAGCGGTATTGGCGGGTGTAATTGCTGTATTGGCTCGGATCGACACCGCTCGGCTCCGGCAACGCAGGGCCTTGTCGGCCTGCACCGGCGTTCTCCCGCCCGCTGGCCGTGAGCAGTTGATACAGCGCATCGTACTGGTAGCTGTTGGCCGGTTCGATTCGCTGGTTATTGTGGAACCGGCCTTCGATTGCCGCATTGCCAATGGAAAGGATATTACCCACTGGGTCGTACACATAACTCAGGTCCTGCAACAGTGCGCTGCGCGTCCCTTGAGCCGGACGCGTGCACACCAATCGGCTCAAGCGCAGCGTTTGCGGCTCGTAGTGGTAGTTGGTGACCACACCGTTGCCTGCCGCTTCACGCAACACCTGGCCGCCGGCGTCATAGGTGACCGACGCCAGGATCGGGCGCTCCACGGTCTGCCCCACCAGAGTCAGACCACTGCTTGCCAACTGCCCGGCAATATTAAGCTGCTGACGTTGCTGATTGCCCTTGGCATCGACACTGCTCAGCACGTCGCCCAGTGCGTTGTAGCCAATGCAGCTCTGATATCGCTCGGCTTCGAGTGACGCAAGCCACTGGCTTTCAGCGCCCTGCCAATCGCTGTTCGCCGCGTCATCACGCAACAGTTGACGAACCGTTTGCAGAGGCTGGCTGCTGATGGTGTAACGGGACACCTCGTTGAGCCCGGCCGTGTCGTAGTGACGAACCAGTTGCCCGCGACTGTTGAACTGCGCGGCGCTGGGCTGGTTTTCACCATAAACATAACGCTCGCTGACCCGCTCTCGTTCCGCGTCGAATCGCTCAAACACGCTGATCAAACGATGCAGAGGATCGTACTCAAAGCGTGTGGCGTGACCGCGACTGTTGCCCTGCCAGACCGGCCCGGCTTCCACGTCATATAGCGTGACCTGCCGACCAGCGTCCTGACTCTGACTCAGCAGCACTTGACCGGACAGCGACGTGTGGTAGCGAAAGTTCGGCAACACCGCTGGATCAAGCTGCCTCGCGGCAAACAACCGCGCGTCAATACTGCTCAACAGCTGCCCATTGACGCTATAGCGTTGTTGACTGATCAACTCACTCACCGCCTCGCCCGGGGCGTTGCGGTTGTACTGAAGAGTGCGGACAGACAACCCGCGATTATCGACAACCGACACGGTCGGAGTGCCACTGCACAGTTGCGCAGTGGTCGGGTTTGAAGTGGTACTCATGACAATGGCCTCGATAAAGGGTCGTTATCGATGGCTTCTTGCAGCGTGTCGTTTTCATCTTCCGCGATGCTGAACCACGGGTAGAAGCTCGTGCGTCGCAGGTGACCCAGCGCCGTGATGACCTGGTACTCACGACCAAGCGGGTCGTAGTAATGGGTATCGGCATACCCCCACTCTCGGGCACTGGCATCATTTACGTACTTAGGCACGTTGATGAAATACGGCTGGTACGTTCGAATCACTTGGCCTTTATCGTCGTATTCGGTGCGCCCGGAAACTGCCCAACGCGGCGCCGAGCCGGTATCACGTTCAACAGGTTTTCCAGCTTCGATTTCCAGTGTTCCGTCCGTGTTTAGGACATAGGCAAGCCCAGGTGGGCATTTTTGTTTGGCCTGCAGGGTGCGCCCGAACCCATCGAAAAGTGACAGGGAGATTCTGATCTGCGCAGCGGGGTTCGCGCCTGGATACTGATCGGCCAAGAGCGTCGCAGCCTGCACCGGCCGGCGCTCGACACTGGCAATGGCGTTGCGCACCGACTCGCCGACACTTTCGATCGGCCAGCCAGAACGAGCCCATGCGTAAGCGCGTGAGCGCAGCTGTCCGTTAAACGTCAAAAGGCAATTGCGCTGCAGCACACGTTGCAGTTCAGCGCCCTGACCGGGCGGAGAAAGCGCAGCAAACTGGTCGCTGGAAAGCTGCCCCATCCAACTGAAAAAGTCGTACAGATAGACTTGCGCCGCACGCTGAATAGCCGCCGAGGGTGCTGCCAGCGCCGCGTTGATACTGGCCAGGGCGGAGTCTCGGGAATCAAAATCGGCCAGTGGCGAAAATCCCACGGCTACTGGTTTACCCGCCTCATCCAGCTCGGTGCCGTAACCCGAGCTTGCAACCACCCGACCCAAGGCATCGAACAGCACTTCCTGGGTGTTTTCGTTCGCATCAATGAGTCGATGCGGGGTCAGAAAACGGTAATCGTAAAACGCTTGGACTCGACTCCCGACACCGTCAGCAACCGAGGTAACAACGCAACTGTGAGCATCGTAGGTGAAGGTTTCAGGCGCGACGATGGAGCTACTTTGCGTTGTTCTTGGTCGGCAGAAAGGCATCCATTGGCCAGTGGCGACATAGGTGCTGTAACCGCCGGAAATCACCCAAACGTCCGGGTTTTCCTCTGTCGACGGACCCAATACCTTGCTGCGTTTCAAATAGCCCGCAGCGGGTAAAGCAACCTCCAGATCAAGGGTCGAAACACCGTCGTACGCCTTGAGCGACTCCTCATCAAGTTCGGCCGTTTCCAGATGATGAACCAATGCCAATGCAGGGGGCGGTGTGCCCGCAGGGAGAACATCTTTCCCTGAAGCATCGAAGTAATAGGTGACTTGTTGCCCCGCAAAAATGCGCGGTTGTGTCGTTCCGATCAGGCTATCCGATGCGACCAGCGCTTCGTAAGTCAAACCGCTGGGCGTCAAGGGATAGCCGCTATACCCCGTCGCATGAATCAGCACATTCTGCCGTTGCTGATACGGCAGCCCCAGTCGCCAGGCATCCGGCTGGGTCAGGTGGTAGACACTGCTGCGGCTTTCGGTGAAGCGCAGCGGTGTCTGGCTTTCGTCGTACGTACTCGCCCACAGGGCGTTCGGGACTGCGGCCGGGTATGGGCTGGCACTCGGTTTTGGCCGGCGAGGGTAATGGATACCAACGGTCCAGAGCGGCGCGCCAAACTCATCGGTCCGCAGCGTCACGTTTTGCTGAACCACAGGGTCGGCCGCAATGCGCTCGTAAGCGACGCTTAGCTGCTCCAGCGCCATCGGCAAAACCACACAGTAAGCGTCCGGGGAAGCGGCGTCCTGGAGCAAGCGAACCTGCATCCGGGTGGTCTGAACGCTGTACGGTACGCCCTTGAGCGGACTGGCGTCCTCGCCGTAAATCTCTGTCCGTTGCACGCTGCCTTTCAAGGCACGGTACAGCTGATAGCGAGTGGAACTGTCAATCGATGACAGCAGGTCATCACTGCCGGTGACGGAATTTAGCCGGGTTAAGCGCGGCGTGCCCAGGGCAAATAACAAAGGATCTTCGAAAGGAAGCGCACCGGACAGTTGTTCGCCTTCGCGCCCGGTGTTGTACCAGACCCTGGTCAGCGTCGGCGCAGACGCCGGTAGCTCACGTGCGGTCGCCTGGGCATGATGCTCGGTATCCTGATGCTGAACAAAGCCAAAACCACGAAACTCCCGCTCAACACCGTCGTAGACGCCGTGTCGATACACGTACTGCTGAGTGAGGCGATTACCACTGATCTCATCCAGCGTGGTCTGCGTCGACACCACGGGGAGCGCGAAGGGCAGCTCACATACTCGCGCGGGCGACTCCTGTTTTTCGTCGAGCCATTCCTGTGCAGAGCTGCGATAGGTGTAGCTCGTGTGGGCGCCCAGATTGTTATTGGACGACACCAGCAAATACGGCTTAGTCGCTGCAAAACTGTACTGCCAGTGCTGGGGATTGCTATGGCCGACGGTCAGCACCAGCGAGGCCGTTCCGGTACCACAGAGATCGGCAAACTGGACCTGGTCCAGTTGGTCAAACCGGACGCCGTCAGGCATCGGCAAAATCAGTGGCACACGACTGAAACCGTTGCCGGACTGGTTGAGGAAAATCTGAAAGTGCTCGGACTCGGCATAGATCAGATCCGCCGCCCCGGAACCGTCCAAATCAGCCAGGAAAACCCTGGAAGGATTGAACGTCTGTTCGTCAAACGGCAGCGCTGCCAATACCAACGGTTTGCCGAAAGCCCCTCTTCCCATATTGGGCCAGCAGGTGAGCTGGTTGTAGCGGATCCTAACAAGATGCTTCTGGCCTGAGCCCAGCACATCGCTGAACGCCACGAGCGATGCATGATCACCCGATTGCATCGGCAAACGATCGCTGCCGCCATGGGTAACGTCATGACCTGCGCCGTAGCCCTTCTCTCTATGGTTGGCGTAAAGCCGAACACTGTTGGGCCCAATCAAGGCCAGATCGGGTAGGCCGGCGCCCATCAGGTCGGCCATCTGCGCGGATGGATGCAAGAACTCCGTTGGGAATGCCGGGAAGGGTACGAAATGGCTCCAACGCTGATCGGGGTTTAACGTGAAATAACCTGCCAACCCCGGTTGTGCAATCAGCCAGTTGAGTCGCCCCGTACCCATGAGGTCGACAAGCGCCTTTCGCTCATCGCCCTCGGGTAGAAGAGAAGGCAGTTGCGGCAAGGATTGCCAAGCAGCGTAGCTGACCGCATCGGGGCCCTGCGTTCCGCGAATCGGCGCCCGGTAGCGCCAGTCGTTACCTTCCTGATAGAGAACTCCGGGGAGGCCTTCACCCAGCAAATCAACCAGTTGATACCGCTGACGATTATTGAGGCTCGGGAACGATGGCAACGCCACATAGCCGGACGTTTTAAAGTCCGTGGTAAACGAGGTGTAAGACCAGTCCATCGGCGGTCGGGATTGAACGGTTCCGTCATGTTCATACGCCAACACCTGGGCGCCGATCAGTTGCGTGAGTTGCGGCGATTGCTGGTACTCCAACAGCAGACGCGCGACCAGTTTGTTCGGCTGCCCGAGCTCCTCGGCAAAGTGGTGAAACATCAACACTTGCTGACATAGCCGGTGAGTGCGTACTTCAAAACCGAACGAGTAATCGGAGAATGAATCTGCCCGGCAAAGCCAAGTGCCAGAGGGCGAAAACGGCGGCGCTATCAGCGGGTCCAGAGTCCGCTCGCCATGGTCAAATACCAACGTGAACAGCCATGCAGGAGCTTGAGCCTGGCTGAATTTACCCCAGGCATAGAGGGGGTCATAGCGCGTGACGTTACCGTACTCGACGTAGTGCAAATAGCGATTGGCGGTATGCGATCGCGAGGCCTCTTGACCACTCAATGCGCAATTAGCCGTGTCTTCTTTTTTGTAGCGATAGCGAATGTGCTCCCCGCTCAAGTTCACTGACTCTTCAAGCAGCCAGGCACCGATATGGCTCGGTTGTACAGGATCGGTAATTCGCGCCTCGGCGGACTTGCCCAGGCAGTGCAGTTGGCCATCTGCGGTGTGCAACAACCAGAAATCACCTTCGCTGGTTGCCGGGCTCCAGCGTTCGATCCTGGTGAATGAACCTTCAATGCAGGGGAAGTAACGCGTAACCGTATAGGTCTGGCCGAGGTTCAGCCCGCCATAGCTGTTGCGCTGTGTGCTGATCACCTTGTGGTCGGAGCCCGCTTCTGCAACCAAAACCTGGCCATCGGGCGCCAGGTACGTATCGTCCTGCTGGTACGCGGGCGTGCCGCGACCGGTACGCCGGCGGATGGACAGTTGAGAAAGGCTCCAGCCCATGGCAAAAGCACCGTTGCCGGAACCGCTGCTGTAGTTCAACGACAATGCAGGGGCATAACCTCTTCCTGCGGACACAGGCAGCACCAGCGTTCGGCTGCTCATACCCGTCGAACCGACGTTGCCCAAGGCCTCGCCCATGCCCTGGATGGCCCCACCTCCTTTAGGCAGAGAGGGCGGTTTCACCTCGACGGGCGTGTTCTGACTGATATTCACAATCCATCCTTAGCAGTTGCGCGGGCTTGCCCAATTCAACGGGTTGAATTGAAGTCGACCGAAAACGGGCAAGTATCAATCTATGCCCGTGGGACAGCGCAACAGTACGTGGCGGCTAGCGAATGCAATATCAGCTCGGCCGCACGCTGGGCGCCGAACTTTCTCCATACAGCGAAGAGTTCTGGATGAATTTTCGTAGACGGCGAACAGCCGGGTTCTGCATCACGCGAAAATGAAAAACCCCCGCGGGGCGGGGGTTTCAGAAAAACGCTTTATCGGTACGAATCAGAACGGGATGTCGTCGTCGAAGCTGTCATAGTTCGGCGCTGGCTGGGCTGCCGGTTGCGGAGCCGGGCGCGACTCACGCGGCGCTTGCTGCTCGCGCTGCTGCGGTGCAGGACGCTGTTGACGTGGGGCGGAATCGCCACCGCCGTTATCAGGACGGCCGCCCAGCAGCTGCATGGTGCCCTGCATGTCGACGATGATTTCGGTGGTGTAGCGTTTTACGCCGTCTTTTTCCCACTCGCGGGTTTGCAGCTTGCCTTCGATGTACACCTGCGAACCTTTGCGCAGGTATTCGCCAGCGATTTCAGCCACCTTGCCGAACAGCGCTACACGGTGCCATTCGGTTTTTTCGACTTTCTGGCCGCTCTGCTTGTCGGTCCACTGCTCGCTGGTAGCCAGGCTCAGGTTGGTGACCGCGTTGCCGTTGGGCATGTAGCGTGTTTCCGGGTCCTGGCCGCAGGTTCCGACCAGAATGACTTTGTTAACCCCACGGGCCATAACGTTCTCCTAGGAATCGGCACGCGCGTCGAGCAAGGCGTCGAGCGCGGGGCGATCCAATTGTTCGGAATCGAATTTGATATACACGGCGGCTTCGTCAGCCACCACAACTGCATCTGTTACTCCGGTCACGGCTACAAGGCGCTCGACCAAGCCAGCATCGCGCACCGCAGCGGGCGAAAGCGGCAAGCGCAAGCTAGTGACATACGGAGGTTCGCGCATAGTAACAGCAATAATCAGCCAGATCCCACAGAGGGCAGCACATCCTAAAAACACCGTATCCAGGCCGCCGTGCTGGAACAACCAGCCGCCCAGAATGCCGCCCAGCGCCGCGCCGAGGAACTGGCTGGTGGAGTAAACGCCCATGGCCGTGCCCTTGCCGCCAGCCGGCGAAACCTTGCTGATCAGCGACGGCAGCGAAGCCTCCAGCAGGTTGAACGCGGTAAAGAACACCACGGTGCCGACCACTAATTCGTGCAAGGTGCCGTCGGCCAGCCAGAAGAACACTTCGCAGCCCAGCAGCACAGCAACGGCGCCGAGCAGTACGCGCTTCATCTGGCGCTTTTTCTCGCCATAAATAATGAAGGGGATCATGGCGAAGAAGCCGACCAGCAGCGCGGTCAGGTATACCCACCAGTGCTGTTCTTTCGGCAGTTCGGCGCGCTCGACCAAAGCGAGCGGTAATGCGACGAAACTGGCCATCAATACCGCATGCAAAACGAAGATGCCCACGTCCAGGCGCAACAGGTCCGGGTGGCGCAAGGTTTTGCCGAGGGCGTCTTTGGCCACACCGGATTCACGGTGCTGCAACGGCCCGGCCGAGCGCGGCACCCACCAGGCCACCAGCACAATGCCCACTAGCGCCATGGCGGCGGTGGCCAGAAACAGGCCCGACAACCCGAACGCGCGCGTCAGCAACGGCCCCACCACCATCGCCACCGCGAACGACAAACCGATGCTCATGCCAATCATGGCCATCGCCTTGGTGCGGTGTTGCTCGCGGGTCAGGTCGGACAGCAGCGCCATCACGGCGGCGGAAATCGCCCCGGCGCCTTGCAGCACGCGACCGGCGATCACGCCCCAGATGGAATCGGCGTTGGCAGCCAGCACGCTACCCGCCGCGAAAACGATGAGACCAAAATAAATGACCGGACGGCGGCCGATGCGGTCAGAGATGATGCCGAAGGGAATCTGCAAGACGGCCTGGGTCAGCCCGTAGGCGCCGATGGCAAGACCGATCAGTGCTGGCGTTGCGCCGGCCAGGTCCATGCCATAGGTGGCCAGCACCGGCAGGACCATGAACATGCCAAGCATTCGGAACGCAAAGACCAGCGACAACCCACTCGCTGCGCGGGTTTCGCTGCCACTCATGCGTTCGCTGTGCGGATCGTGCATGGAAGTACCTCAAGAAAATGCGCGCCGATTCTAACAGCCCGTATCCGGCATCGCACAGGCCGGCGCTTCCGGCTGGCTTGACAAGGCCCGTATACTCATCCGTTTTCGCCCGCCAAGCGAGGCTGCAATTGGACAAGATCCTGATTCGTGGGGCCCGAACCCACAACCTGAAAAATATCGACCTGACCCTGCCACGGGACAAGCTGATCGTCATCACCGGCCTTTCCGGCTCGGGTAAATCTTCTTTGGCCTTCGACACGCTGTATGCCGAAGGTCAGCGCCGCTATGTCGAATCGCTGTCGGCGTACGCGCGGCAATTTCTGTCGATGATGGAAAAGCCCGATGTCGACACCATCGAAGGCCTGTCGCCGGCCATTTCCATCGAGCAAAAATCCACGTCGCACAACCCGCGCTCCACCGTCGGCACCATCACCGAAATCTACGACTACCTGCGCCTGCTGTACGCCCGAGTGGGTACGCCGCGTTGCCCGGACCACGACCTGCCGCTGGAAGCGCAAACCGTCAGCCAGATGGTTGACCAGGTATTGGCCCTGCCCGAAGGCAAAAAGCTGATGCTGCTGGCGCCGATCATTCGCGAGCGCAAAGGCGAGCACCTGGCCGTTTTCGACGAGCTGCGCGCCCAGGGTTTCGTACGCGTGCGGGTGAACGGCAAGCTGTATGAGCTGGACGAACTGCCCAAGCTAGATAAACAGAAGAAGCACTCCATCGACGCCGTGGTCGACCGCTTCAAAGCCCGTGGCGACCTGCAGCAGCGCCTGGCCGAGTCGTTTGAAACCGCCTTGAAGCTGGCCGACGGCCTGGCATTCGTGGCACCGATGGACGATGAAGAAGGCGAGGAAATGGTGTTCTCCGCGCGCTTCGCCTGCCCGGTCTGCGGGCATTCGATCAGCGAGTTGGAACCCAAGCTGTTCTCCTTCAACAACCCGGCTGGTGCCTGCCCGACCTGTGACGGCCTGGGCGTGAAGCAGTTTTTCGACACCAAACGTCTGGTTAACGGCGAGTTAACCCTGGCCGAAGGGGCCATTCGCGGCTGGGACCGACGCAACGTTTATTACTTCCAGATGCTCGGCTCGCTGGCCAAACACTTTGGCTTCAGCCTCGACAAGCCGTTCGACAGCCTCAGCGCCGAGCACAAGAAAGTCATCCTTAGCGGTAGCGGCAGCGCCAACGTCGACTTCCGCTACCTGAACGACCGTGGCGACATCGTTAAACGCGCCCACCCGTTCGAAGGCATCGTGCCCAATCTGGAGCGTCGCTACCGGGAAACCGAGTCGACCACCGTGCGCGAAGAACTGGCCAAGTTCCTCAGCACCCAGCCTTGCCCGGATTGCCGTGGCACCCGCCTGCGCCGCGAAGCGCGGCACGTGTTTGTCGGCGAGCGCAACTTGCCAGCCGTCAGTGGCCTGCCGATTGGCGATGCCACGGAATACTTCGGCAGCCTGGCCCTGACCGGGCGCAAAGGCGAGATCGCCGAGAAAATCCTCAAGGAAATTCGCGAGCGTCTGCAGTTTCTGGTCAACGTCGGCCTCGACTACCTGACCCTCGACCGCAGCGCCGACACTTTGTCCGGCGGTGAAGCGCAGCGTATCCGCCTGGCCAGCCAGATCGGCGCCGGCCTGGTGGGCGTGATGTACATCCTCGACGAACCCTCCATCGGCCTGCACCAGCGCGACAACGAGCGCCTGCTGGCGACCCTGCGGCATCTGCGCGACATCGGCAACACGGTGATCGTGGTCGAACACGATGAAGACGCCATTCGCATGGCCGACTACGTAGTCGACATCGGCCCCGGCGCGGGTGTGCACGGCGGCAACATCGTCGCTGAGGGCACCGCTGCAGAAGTCATGGCGCACCCGGATTCGCTGACCGGCAAGTACCTGTCCGGGCGCACCAAAATCCAGTACCCGGCCAAGCGCACGCCGCGCGACAAGAAGCTGTCGCTCAAGGTCAAAGGCGCACGCGGCAACAACCTGCGTAACGTCGACCTGGAAATTCCGATTGGCCTGCTGACCTGCATCACTGGGGTTTCCGGCTCGGGCAAATCGACGCTGATCAACAACACGCTGTTCCCCCTCAGCGCCACTGCGCTGAACGGTGCGACCACGCTGGAAGCAGCGCCGCACGACAGCATCGACGGCTTGCAGCATCTGGATAAGGTCGTCGACATCGACCAGAGCCCGATTGGCCGCACCCCGCGTTCCAACCCGGCGACCTACACCGGCTTGTTCACGCCGATTCGCGAACTGTTTGCCGGTGTGCCGGAAGCGCGCTCGCGCGGCTACGGGCCAGGACGTTTCTCCTTCAACGTCAAAGGCGGCCGCTGTGAAGCGTGCCAGGGCGATGGCCTGATCAAGGTGGAAATGCACTTCCTGCCGGACATCTACGTGCCGTGCGACGTATGCAAGAGCAAGCGCTACAACCGCGAAACCCTGGAAATCAAATACAAAGGCAAGAACATCCACGAAGTGCTGGAAATGACCATTGAAGAAGCGCGACCGTTCTTCGATGCCGTGCCGGCGCTGTCGCGCAAGCTGCAAACGCTGGTGGACGTGGGCCTGTCGTATATCAAGCTGGGGCAGTCGGCGACCACGCTGTCGGGCGGGGAAGCGCAACGGGTGAAGTTGTCGCGCGAGCTGTCCAAGCGCGACACCGGCAAGACCCTGTACATCCTCGACGAGCCCACCACCGGCCTGCATTTTGCCGACATTCAGCAACTGCTCGACGTGCTGCATCGCCTGCGCGACCACGGCAACACGGTGGTGGTGATCGAGCACAACCTGGACGTGATCAAAACCGCGGACTGGCTGGTCGATCTGGGCCCGGAAGGCGGTTCACGCGGCGGGCAGATCATTGCCTGCGGCACGCCGGAAGAAGTCGCCGAGATGCCGCAATCCCATACCGGTCACTTTCTCAAGCCGCTGCTGGAACGCGATAAAGCGTGATGTTCGCGCCATAAAAAACCGGGCCATGTGCCCGGTTTTTTTATGGCCCTCGCTACCCTGTAGGAGCGGCTTTAGCCGCGATGCTCTTAGCGTCAAAAGCATCGCGGCTAAAGCCGCTCCTACAGATGATCGAAGGCCTACGCCTGGCCGTCGCGATCCCGATAGCCCAGCAGATACAGCACGCCGTCCAACCCAAGCGTCGAAATCGCCTGTTTGGCCGATTGCTTCACCAGCGGCTTGGCGCGGAACGCAACGCCCAAACCGGCAATCGCCAGCATCGGCAAGTCGTTGGCGCCGTCGCCCACGGCGATGGTTTGCTCCAGGCTCACGCCTTCCTGTTCGGCCAGCTGACGCAGCAAATCGGCTTTGCGCTGGGCATCAACAATCGGCTCGATCGCCACGCCAGTGAGCTTGCCATCTTCTATTTG
The DNA here is from genome assembly GCF_979254655.1 of Pseudomonas sp. AC229. Lineage (NCBI taxonomy): Bacteria > Pseudomonadati > Pseudomonadota > Gammaproteobacteria > Pseudomonadales > Pseudomonadaceae > Pseudomonas > Pseudomonas sp. AC229. Next base: position 121,079 of record NZ_CEEDHK010000009.1, on the reverse strand, counting down.
CAGCTCGTTGGCAAACACGTAATCAATGCCCAGCTTGGCCTGCAATTGCTTGGCGAAATAGCTGAAGCCGCCCGACAGAATCGCGGTTTTGTAGCCCAGGCGCTTGAGTTCGGTGAACAGCGTTTCGGCGCCTTCGGTCAGGCGCAGCGAGGCGCCAATGGCGGCCAGTTCGCTTTCCGGCAGGCCTTTGAGCAAGGCCAAACGCTCTTTGAAGCTGGCGCGGAAATCCAGTTCGCCGCGCATGGCGCGCTCGGTGATTTCCGATACTTTCTCGCCCACGCCCGCCACCTTGGCCAGCTCGTCGATCACTTCCGCTTCAATCAGCGTCGAGTCCATGTCAAACACCGCCAGACGGCGGTTGCGGCGGAAGACGGAGTCTTGCTGGAAGGCGATATCGACGTTCAGTTCCTGCGCGACGCTAAGGAACTCGGCGCGCAACGCGCCCGGATCGGCCGGCTCACCGCGCACGGAGAATTCGATGCAGCCTTTGCTTTGATCGGCCGGCGTATCGAGCGGCATGCGCCCGGAAAGACGGTCAATGTGGTCGATGTTCAAGCCGTATTTGGCGGTGATCGAACTCACGCGCTGCAGTTGCTCGGCGGTCACCCGGCGCGTCAGCAGCGTGACGATGTGCCGGGCTTTGCCCTGGCCGCGGACCCATTGCTGATAGTCGGCTTCGGAAACGGGCGTGAAGCGCACTTGCTGATCAAGTTTGTAGGCGGTGAACAGCACGTCCTTGAGCACCACAGAGCCCTGCTCGGTGCCCGGAATCTCCACCAGAATGCCGAACGACAGGGTGTTGTGGATAACGGCCTGGCCGATGTCGAGGATATTCACGCCGCCCTGCGCCAGCACGCCGGTAATGGCGGCTGTCAGACCCGGGCGGTCTTCGCCGGTGATATTGATCAGAACGATTTCGCGCAAGGCGGACCTCCACAAGGCACGGCAGAAGCGTCAACGCATTGCCCACATAGGGCGCACACAGGGCGTTGAGGGTGAGGAAAAGGCGCACATTCTAACCACTTTCACCGCTATACGGGCACGCACAGCGCTTTGCCCTCCCCCATGCCCTCGTTATACTGCGCGCCAATTCCATTTCGAAAAGAGCCGCGCTCTGTGAACCGGCCCGCGCCTGTAAAACCCGACAACTTCTTCCTGCTGATCTTCCACGCGCTGCGCCAGCGCCGCGTGCCGTTGGCGTTGCGCATTGCCAGCCACAGCTTGTTGCTGGTGGCCGCAGCGCTGGTCATCTATGCCCTGGTCATGGGCATGCAGTTCAAGCAGGCGATGCAGCAGCAGGCCGATGCGCTGGGCCAGAGTCTGACCATTCAAACGGCCGCCTCGGCCACCGAGCTGCTGGTGTCCAACGACATTCTCAGCCTCAACGTGCTGCTCAATAACCTGGTGAAAAACCCGCTGGTGGCCCACGCCGCTATCTATAGCGTCGACAACCGCATCCTCGCCGAGGCGGGTTCGCGGCCCACGCAAAGCATGTTGGGTGAAACCGAAGGCCTGTATTCCACGCCCATCACCTTTCAGGAAGTGATCGCCGGCCACCTGCGCATCAGCCTGGACATGCAGCAATTCCAGCAGCCCATGACCATCAGTCTGCAGAGCATGGGCTTACTCAGCCTGATTCTGCTGGCGCTGACTTTGAGCCTGAGCCTGCGCTTGGGCCGCCACATTTCCACGCCATTGATGCAACTGCGCCTGTGGCTGCGCGACCCGGATGACCCGGCGCCCGCTGCCGGTCGCAACGATGAAATCGGCGATCTGGCCCGCCAACTGCAATCGCGCCTGGTGCCGGAAAAACCAAAACCGGTCGCGCCGCCGGAGCCTGAATATGACGAGGACGACTACGAAGACGACGAGCGCACGTTCGCCGAAGACGACGACGCCTACGTAGACGAAGACGCCGACGAGGAGCCCGAATTCGAAGTGCGCGACCTGCGCGATGACAGTTACGACAGCGACCATGACGACCTGCGCGAGCCACCGCGCCGCGTGCAATCACCGCTGCGGGTAAAACCGATTCAGGCGCCGCTGGACGAAGACGACCCGTTCGCCGACCTGCAGGATCCGGTGCTCGACGTTGAAGAAGACGATTACGCCCCCGAGCAAAACAAGCCGGAACTGACCGCCGTACTGGCCATTCAGCTCGGCGCCCAGGAACAACTGCGCCGCTTGCCGCGTGCGCGTTTGATGGATCTGCTGCAACGCTACCGCGACTGCCTCGACCAGGCCGCTTCGCTGTACAACGGCGTGCTGCACACCCTGAAAGACGGCAGCAGCCTGATGCTGTTCAACAGCGACGACAGCGGCGAGGACTACCTCACCCACGCCATCTGCTGCGGCGAACTGATGCGCGCCTTGGGCCATGCCCTGCAAATTGAAGTGGCCGACAGCGGCATCACCCTGCAACTGCAGCTCGGCCTCACCGCCGGCGAAGACCTCGGCGACCTTAGCCAGGGCGACCTGCTGCTCAGCGACACCGCCCAGGATGCCCTGGCGCTGTCGCAACACAGCCGCAACTTGTTGCTGGTCGAGCGCAGCATTGGCGACGACGTGCTGCTGCGCCAGCGCGTACGCATTCGTCCGATCGCCAGCCCGGAAGGCGCGTGCTGCGTCGAACGCCTGCTGGAACCGTACCCGTCGCTGCTTGAACGCCAACTGGCGCGCATGCACGAACAACCCGCCCGTCCTTGACCACCCTTATCACCCACCCGCTGCCCGTTCTGGCCATTGGCCTGGCGCTGGGCAGCCGGGTTATCCCCACGCGCTTGCTGCTGGCCGGCATGCTCGCCGCCTGCCTGCCGGATGCCGACGTGCTGGCGTTCAAATTCGGCATCGCCTATGCCGACAGCTTTGGCCATCGCGGCGCCAGTCACTCCTTGGCGTTTGCCGCGCTGATGGGCGTGCTGGGCGTTTTGTTCGCGCCGCTGCTCAACAGCGGGCGGATCAAAGCCGGCGTTTTCCTGGCGCTGGCCGCCGCCTCCCACAGCGTGCTCGATGCCTTCACCAACGGCGGCCTGGGCGTGGCGTGGTTGTGGCCATGGAGCGAACAACGCTTCTTCGCGCCCTGGCGACCGATTGCCGTGTCGCCGTTTATCAACGGCTTCTTTAGCGAACGCGGGCTGGCGGTTCTGGCCTCCGAGGCGCGGTGGGTGTGGTTGCCGTGTGCGGTTGTGGCGGTGACCGGAATCGTCGCCCGCAAGGCAATCAGACGGTAGGAGACGGACAGGCCGAGCGCTTATAAATGGCGGCCGTTACTCGGTCGAGGGTTTCTCTCCCACAGGCCCTACAAGTCCTTGTAGGAGCGGCTCGGCGGCATTCCGATTAGCCGCGATGATCTTGACCACCAAAAGCATCGCGGCTAAAGCCGCTCCCACAAGGTCTCGAACCAATAAAAAGCCCCGCACTTGGCGGGGCTTTTTTTGCCTCATCGGATCAATATTCCGGTTTGGCCTTGAGGTTCTGCTCAGCCGACTTGGCCAGATCTGGCGGCAAGAAATCCTTGTCCGGGTTGTAGTCGGGCTTGAGGAAGCGCGCCAGGGTTTCCAGATCCGCCGGGCTCAACGTACCAGCGGCCTGCTTCAGGCGCAGGTTGTCGAGAATGTAGTCATAGCGGGCGTTGTTGTAGTTACGCACCGAACTGTAGAGCTGACGCTGGGCGTCGAGCACGTCGACGATGTTGCGCGTACCGACCTGGTAGCCGATCTCGGTCGCTTCCAGCGCGCTCTGGTTGGAGATGATCGACTGCTTGCGCGCCTGCACGGTTTCCACGTCAGTGTTTACCGCGCGGTGCAGGTTGCGAGTGTTTTCCACCACTTGGCGACGCAGGCTTTCGCGCTGCTGCTCGGCCTGGTTCAGGCGCTGGTAAGCCTCACGCGCTTGTGAACTGGTAAGGCCGCCGCTGTAGATCGGGATATTCAACTGCAGGCCAATGCTGCGTTGCTCAACGTCGCCGTTGTAACGCGGCGCGCCAAAGGTGCCGCTGTTGACGTAGCCGAGGCTGTCGTTGTCGCCGCGCTGGTATTGCGCCACGGCATCAACGGTCGGCGCGTGGCCGGCCTTGCGTTGACGCAGGGTTTCTTCGGCGGCGTTAACGGCAAAGTTGCTGGCTTGCAGGTTGAGGTTCTGCTGCGCGGCGGTGTCGACCCAGGCTTTGGCGTCGTTCGGCGCGGGGGCCAGGACCGGCAGGGTATGTTTGATGCCTTCAACCGAGTTGTAGTCGTGGTTGGTCAGGGTAATCAACGACTGGAACGAATCGTCTACCGAGCGCTGCGCCAGGATGCGGTTGGCGCGGGCGGTGTCGAAGCTGGCCTGGGCTTCAAGTACGTCGGTTTTATCCGAGAGGCCGACATCGAAGCGCTCATTGGCCTGGTCGAGTTGACGTTGGAACGCCGCTTCTTCGGCCTTGGTCGAGGCCAGGTTGTCTTGCGCGCGCAGCACAGCGAAATAGGCTTCGGCGGTTTGCAGAATCAGGTTCTGTTCGGTGGCGGACAGTTCCAGCGAGGCTTGCTCGTCAATGGCTTCGGCGGCTTGGAGTTGGAACCAGCGGTCGGCGCGGAAAATCGGTTGGCTCAGGGTCGCCTGGTACACGGTGCCGCTGCGGCTCAGGCTCGGGTCACCGGCAGAAGTCTCGACCTTGGTGCGGCTGTTGCTCATGTTGGCGCCGCCGGAGATATTCGGCAGCAGCCCGGCGCGGGCCTGAGGCACCACTTCTTTGCGGGCTTCATAGTCGGCGCGGGCGGCGGCCAGGTCGGCGTTGTTGTTGACCGCTTCCTGATAAACGCTCACCAGGTCTGTCTTGGCTGACAGGGGTGCTTCCGCTGCCCAGGCAGCGCCGCTTGATGCTGAAGCCACGGCAAGTGCCAGGGAAAGTCTGCGCAGCATGCTAATCATCCTAATTGGTGTGGCCCCTGAACCAGCGGCAGCGGGGCGGTGATGGGCAAGGCTAAGGGGCGCGCTGCAGGGGGTCAAGCGCCCTGAACGCGCCGTGAGTGTAGTTTGCGACAAGCTATGTTGCTTGCCCGCAACAATCATCTTTAGGCGACGCTGGCGTCGTCATGATCCGACGCACCGGTCAGACTTTTTTGACTTCGGGGTTGGTTTTCTCACGACCCTTGTTTAGAGTGGCCGAGTTCTTGTCGGGGTGCCTTGAGTGAAAGGCTGAGATCGGTTAATCCGGATCCCGTTGAACCTGATCAGGTTAACGCCTGCGTAGGGAACAAGATTGCTCGCATGCCGTCCGTTTGCGAGTCCTCTGGCACCAGCCCCGGTGCACCTCTGCCCCTTCAGGTCCACTCCGACAATCCCGTTCAGGATGACGTTGGAGAGCCTTGATGAGCACAAAACAACAACTAAAAAACTTGAGCGAGAGCGCCCAGGTCGATCAGCAATCCGTACAACCCTTCACCCGTTCGCAGAAGATTTATGTACAGGGTTCGCGCCCGGACATTCTCGTGCCGATGCGCGAAATCAGCCTTGACGTCACCCCGACCGGGTTTTCAGGGACAGAGAGCGGTGGAGAGATTAACGCCCCCGTTCTGGTGTACGACACCTCTGGCCCCTACACCGACCCCGCCGTGCAAATCGACGTGCGCAAAGGCCTCGCCGACATTCGCTCGCCGTGGATCGAAGCCCGTGGCGACACCGAGCGCCTGTCGGGCCTCAGCTCCCATTTTGGCCAGGAACGCCTAAGCAACCCTGAACTCACCGCCATGCGCTTTGCCCACGTGCGCAACCCGCGCCGCGCCAAAGCGGGCGCCAACGTCAGCCAGATGCACTACGCACGCCAGGGCATCATCACCCCGGAGATGGAGTTCGTCGCCATTCGCGAGAACATGAAACTCCAGGAACACCGCGCCGCCGGCCTGCTCGACCAACAGCACTCCGGTCATAGCTTCGGCGCCAGCATTCCCAAAGAAATCACCGCCGAGTTCGTGCGCGAAGAAATCGCCCGCGGCCGCGCCATCATTCCCGCCAACATCAACCACGTCGAACTGGAGCCGATGATCATCGGCCGCAACTTCCTGGTGAAGATCAACGGCAACATCGGCAACAGCGCCCTGGGTTCTTCTATTGAAGAAGAAGTGGCCAAGCTGACCTGGGGCATTCGCTGGGGTTCGGACACCGTCATGGACTTGTCCACCGGCAAGCACATTCACGAAACCCGCGAATGGATCATCCGCAACTCGCCCGTGCCCATCGGCACCGTGCCGATCTACCAGGCACTGGAAAAGGTCGGCGGCGCGGCCGAAGACCTGACCTGGGAGTTGTTCCGCGACACCCTGATCGAGCAAGCCGAACAAGGCGTGGACTACTTCACCATTCACGCCGGCGTGCTCTTGCGCTACGTGCCGCTGACCGCCAAACGCGTGACCGGCATCGTCTCGCGCGGCGGCTCGATCATGGCCAAGTGGTGCCTGGCGCACCATAAAGAGAACTTCCTGTACACGCACTTCGACGACATCTGCGAAATCATGAAGGCCTACGACGTGTCGTTCTCCCTTGGCGACGGCCTGCGCCCCGGCTCGATTGCCGACGCCAACGACGCCGCGCAATTCGGCGAATTGGAAACCCTCGGCGAGCTGACCAAAATCGCCTGGAAGCACGATGTGCAATGCATGATCGAAGGCCCAGGCCACGTGCCCATGCAGCTGATCAAAGAGAACATGGACAAGCAGCTGGAATGCTGTGACGAGGCGCCGTTCTACACCCTCGGCCCGCTGACCACCGACATTGCACCCGGCTACGACCACATCACCTCGGGCATCGGCGCCGCGATGATCGGCTGGTTCGGCTGCGCCATGCTCTGCTACGTCACGCCCAAGGAACACCTGGGCTTGCCGAACAAGGATGACGTCAAGACCGGCATCATCACTTACAAGATCGCGGCCCACGCCGCCGACCTTGCCAAGGGCCATCCGGGCGCGCAGATCCGCGACAACGCGCTTTCCAAAGCACGCTTCGAATTCCGCTGGGAAGACCAGTTCAACCTCGGCCTCGACCCCGACACCGCGCGCGCCTACCACGACGAAACCCTGCCCAAGGATTCGGCCAAGGTTGCGCACTTCTGCTCCATGTGCGGGCCGAAATTCTGCTCGATGAAAATTACCCAGGAAGTGCGCGAATACGCCGCCAATCAACGCATAGAGGCGGTGGATATCGACGTGCAGCAAGGCATGCAGGAGCAGGCTGAGCGGTTTAAGCAGGAAGGTAGTCAGTTGTATAAAAAGATCTAGCGCGGCAGGGAGGGAAAGCCCTCTCCCCAACCCTCTCCCCCTCGGGGAGAGGGGGCTAAGCGGCGATGGACCGCCATCTTGGTCACAGCACGAATCAGTCCCCTCGCCCCAGCGGGGAGAGGGCTAGGGAGAGGGGGCTGGCTCGCATGTCGATCCCCCTTACCCACCAAAACCATCCCCGAGAACAAAAAGCCGTGAACACACCCAGCACTTATTCCCCCGATCTCGCCGTCCCGGCCAGCCAGCGCGTGTTCGGCGCGCGTGATCTATTTTCCCTGTGGTTTTCCCTCGGCATCGGCCTGATGGTGCTGCAAACCGGCGCCCTCCTCGCCCCCGGCCTGGGCCTGGCCTTCGGTTTGCTGGCAATCGCCCTCGGCACCGCCGTCGGCGTGTTGCTGTTGGCGGCCGTTGGCGTGATTGGCAGCGACACCGGCCTGGCCTCCATGGCCGCGATCAAACTCAGCCTCGGCAACCAGGGCGCCAGCCTGCCGGCGTTGTTGAATTTGCTGCAGCTGGTTGGCTGGGGCTCGTTCGAAATTATCGTGATGCGCGACGCCGCCAGCCTGCTGGCCACCCGCGCGTTCGGCGAAGAGAGTCTGTGGACGCAACCGCTGCTCTGGACCTTGTTGTTCGGTGCGCTCGTTACCCTGTTGGCGGTCACCGGGCCGCTCACGTTCGTGCGGCAAGTGCTGCGCAAATGGGGCGTTTGGCTGTTGCTCGGCGCCTGCATTTGGCTGACCTGGAACCTGTTCGCCAAAGCCGATCTCGCCACCCTTTGGGCACAGCGCGGTGACGGCTCGTTGCCATTCGCCCTGGGTTTTGACATCGCCATCGCCATGCCGCTGTCGTGGCTGCCGCTGATTGCCGACTACTCGCGTTTCGGCAAGCGCGCCGGCAGCGTATTCGGCGGCACCGCCGTGGGCTTCTTTATTGGCAACGTGTGGCTGATGGGCCTGGGCGTGGCGTACACCCTGGCGTTCGCGCCGAGCGGTGAAGCGAACGCGCTGCTGCTGGCATTGGCGGGTGCCGGCCTGGGTATTCCGTTGCTGCTGATTTTGCTGGATGAATCGGAAAACGCCTTCGCCGACGTTCATTCGGCGGCCGTTTCCAGCGGCACGTTTGTCCGCGTGAAAGTGGAGCACCTGGCGCTGGCCATCGGCGTGATGTGCACCGTGATCGCCTGCGTGGCCCCGCTGGCGCAGTACCAGAACTTCCTGCTGCTGATCGGTTCGGTATTTGCGCCGCTGTTTGGCGTGGTGCTGGTCGACCACTTCATCCTGCGTCGCCGCGCCAGCGCGGTCATGCCGCACGCGCTGCGCTGGTCTGCGTTGGCAGCGTGGGCGGGTGGCGTGGCGACTTACCATCTGCTGGCTAACTTCTATCCAGAACTGGGCGCGACGTTGCCGGCGCTGATCGTGGCGGGGGTGTTGCAGTTTGCGTTGGGCAGCGTGAGCGCCAGAACGGTGGCAGCGCGGGCGTAAAAAGCTCGCGGCTGAAGCCGCTCCTACAGGTTTGCGATTCCTGTGGGAGCGGTTGGGCGGCATTCCGATTAGCCGCGATGCTTTTCGAGTTAACCGCGACCCGGGAAATACTGCGGCTTAACAATGCCATTCAAGCGCGGGTACGGAATTTTCAACTCCGGGTGCCCGGAAGCGTACGGCGCAATGCTGTACACGTCGTACATCAGGCTCACGGCGCCAAAGGTCAGGCCGATGTTGTCGGTGCGCATAAATGGCCAGGTTTTGACGAATTCAGGATCCTGGTCGAGCTTGTTGGCCATCAGCCAACCTTTGTGCGCCAGCTCGGCGGCCTGCCAGAAAGCCGCTTCCTGGCCGGGGATGAGGATGTCTTGCAGCGTCAGTACTTTGTGCAGTTTGCGGTCGTAGTTGATCAGCTGCCGACCCGGCATACCGTGGGCGCCGCCAGTGAACAGGTAACTGGACAATTCGATGATCACCAGGCCGTCATGCTGCTCGCGTACTTTGGCTTGCAGGTAGCTCGACCAACCCGGCTCGGCTGATTGCAGAAAGCTTTTTTCGTAGCCCTGCAACGTCGCGGGCAAGGTGGCGTCGGGGGTGTTGACGGTCATCTGGCGCAGACGCTGGTCGATCAATGCGGTCAGTTGCGGCTCGTCGGCAAAGCTGACGGTGTCGATATTGACCAACGGACAATCGCTGCCCTGGCAGCCCGGCTGGGTGTGTTCCCAGGCCGTGCGTTTAACGTCCAGCTTGTCGGTCAAGTCGGGCTGAAACAGGCTGGCGCAGCCGCCGAGCAGCAGGGCCAGAGCGAGAGGTGAACAGGCTTTCAACAGGGACATGGCATTCCTTGGCGGAGGCAAATTTACGCGGGTGGAAAACAGCAAGTGTCGGGCTTCGACTGCCGTTGCCCACATGAGTTCGGCGTTTGTGGCTTTTGCGTGGGCGGCTATCCTCTCAGCCCGTCAGCATTCTTGAAAGGGGCTGCGGTGCTCGCCGAGGCAAGCTAGGATGACAGCAATCGACGTTTCAGTAGCGAATAGGTAACCGATGACCAAGACCTTCACGCCAGGCCCGGATGACGTAGAAATCGTTGAGCGGGAAAACTGCTTCAAGGGCTTCTACAAGGTCGACCGCCTGCACCTGCGCCATCGCCAGTTCTCCGGCGACATGGGCCCGAAAATCAGCCGCGAGCTGTTCGTGCGCCACGACGCCGTCTGCGTGTTGCCGTACGACCCCAAGGCCGACAACGTGGTGCTGATCGAACAATTTCGCGTCGGCGCCATGACCAAAGGCGTCAATCCGTGGCTGCTGGAATTGGTGGCCGGGTTGATCGACAAAGACGAGCAGCCCGAAGAAGTGGCTCGCCGTGAAGCAGTGGAAGAAGCCGACCTCGAGCTGGGCGCCCTGTGGCCCCTGCCTTGGTACTTCCCTTCGCCCGGTGGCTCGGATGAAAAAGTGCACCTGTACATCGGTCGTTGCGACAGCAGCAATGCCGGCGGCGTACACGGATTGGAAGAAGAAGGCGAAGACATTCGCGTGCACGTAGTGCCCTTCGAAGACGCCCTGGCGGCGGTTCGTGACGGGCGGATTTATAACGCGGCAACGATCATTGCCATTCAATGGCTGGCACTTAACCGTGCTGAAGTGAGGGGAATGTGGGCGTAACCCTGCTGCGCGACCGCTACCGCGTCGACCTGATCGAACTGCAAGCAGCCTGCGAGGCCAACTACGCGCGGCTGATGCGGCTGCTGCCGGCCATGCGCGACGAGCGCGGCTCGCGGCGCGTGGCGTTGAGTCAGGGCGAACGCTTGCTCGGTGTGCTGGCGCTGGATGTGTTGGAGGCCTGCCCTTACACCACCACGTTGCAGGTACGTCAGGAACACAGCTTGCCGTGGTTGCCGATTCCCCGGCTGGAAGTGCGCGTGTACCACGATGCGCGTATGGCCGAAGTGGTGAGCGCCGAGAATGCGCGGCGGTTTCGCAGCATTTACGCGTACCCCAATGCGGCGATGCACCAGCCGGATGAGAAAACCCAGCTAAACCTATTCCTCGGCGAATGGCTCAGTCATTGCCTGGCGTGCGGTCACGAACTGGAACCTGTGCGGTAGAACGTCCCTGCGTTTAGACCATGCGGCGTCACGCAGTGGCGTTCTCGAAAGAGAACTTTTCGCTCTACCACGCCACTTAACTGTGACCCATGTCCACATCCTGCCTTTACCGGTAGCGTGCTAAACAATCATAATTCTCACCAAACCGCTCAAGGAGACGGCCTTGCCGAGCTCGTCCATTCCCTCTGCTGATTCGTCGGTGCTGCTGGTGCAGCTGTCCGACAGCCATTTATTTGCAGAAGCGGACGGCAAACTGCTGGGCATGGACACCCGTCACAGCCTGGAAAAAGTCATCGAACGCGTGCAGAGCGAACAGCCGCACATCGATTTGATGCTCGCCACCGGCGATCTTTCTCAAGATGGCTCGCTGCAATCCTATAACCGCTTCCGTGAAATGACCGCCGTGCTGCCTGGCGTCGCGCGCTGGTTTCCGGGTAACCACGACGAATTGCCGGCCATGCAGCAAGCCTGCGTGGGCACCGAGCTGATGGCGCCGGTGCTGGACGTGGGCAATTGGCGCGTGACGGTGCTCGATTCCTCCATTCCTGGCGCCGTTCCTGGCTACCTCGAAGAAGCGCAACTGAACCTGCTGGTCAATGCCCTGAGCGAAGCCCCGGACCGTCATCACCTGGTGTGTTTCCACCACCACCCGGTGTCCATCGGCTGCCGTTGGATGGAGCCCATCGGCTTGCGCAATCCGGATGAATTGTTCGCGGTGCTCGACCGTTTTCCACAAGTGAAGGCGGTGCTGTGGGGACACATCCACCAGGAATTCGACCAGATGCGCAACGACGTGCGCCTGCTGGCCTCGCCGTCCACCTGTGTGCAATTTGCACCGGGTAGCGAAGAGTTTCAGGTCGACGACACCGCGCCGGGCTACCGCTGGCTGCGCCTGCACGACGATGGCCGCCTGGAGACCGGCGTTTCCCGCGTCACCGGCATTCATTTCGTGGTCGATTACACCATCAAGGGTTACTGACCGCCGCGCGGCGCGACAGCCCATCGGAGAACGACCCAACCAACGCCCACACCATCTTTGCTAAAGTGCGCCGCTACGGTTTTATGGAGTCGCCCGCGTGCTGACCGACACCCCCACCCTTCTTTATATACACGGCCTCAACAGCTCCCCGGCGTCGCACAAAGCCAGCCAGCTGAGTGGCGTCATGCAGCGCCTCGGCTGGGCCGATCAGGTGCGTATGCCTGCGCTGCATCACCACCCGCGCCAGGCCATGGCGCAGCTGGAGGAAGCCATTATGGAGCTGGGCCGCCCGACGCTGGTCGGCAGCTCCCTTGGCGGCTACTATGCGACCCACTTGGCCGAACGCCACGGTTTGAAGGCGCTGGTGATCAACCCGGCGGTCAACCCTCACCGCCTGTTCGCCGGCCATCTGGGCACCCAGACCAACTATTACACCGGCGAAACCTGGGAACTGACCCTCGACCACGTCACCGCTTTGAGCGAACTGGAAGTGCCGGCCCCCGCCGACCCCGCCCGCTATCAGGTGTGGTTGCAGACCGCCGACGAAACCCTTGATTATCGGCACGCCCAGACCTTCTACCGGGACTGCGCCCTGCGCATTCAGGCAGGTGGCGACCATGGCTTCCAGGGTTTTGCCCAGCGCCTGCCGGCCTTGCTGGCGTTTGCCGGGTTTGCCTCGAGCACCTGGCGCGATTTCGACTTTTCCGACATTTAACGACTGACGAACGAGACCCCATGGCCCAGCAAGGTTCCAGCTCTTACAACGCAGACGCCATCGAAGTCCTTTCCGGCCTCGATCCGGTGCGCAAGCGCCCGGGCATGTACACCGACACCAGCCGTCCCAACCACCTGGCTCAGGAAGTGATCGACAACAGCGTCGACGAAGCCCTGGCCGGCCACGCCAGATCGGTGCAGGTGATCCTGCACGAAGACAACTCGCTGGAAGTGAGCGACGACGGCCGCGGGATGCCGGTGGACATCCACCCTGAAGAAGGCGTGCCGGGCGTTGAGCTGATCCTGACCAAACTGCATGCCGGCGGTAAGTTTTCGAACAAAAACTACCAATTCTCCGGTGGTCTGCACGGTGTGGGTATTTCGGTCGTTAACGCGCTGTCCACCAGCGTGGAAGTGCGGGTAAAACGCGACGGCAACGAATACCGCATGACCTTCGCCGACGGCTTCAAAGCCACTGATCTGGAAGTGATCGGCACCGTTGGCAAGCGCAATACCGGCACCAGCGTGCATTTCTGGCCCGACGGCAAATACTTCGACTCGCACAAATTCTCCGTAAGCCGCCTCAAGCACGTGCTCAAGGCCAAGGCCGTGCTGTGCCCGGGCCTGTCGGTGAGCTTTGAAGACAAAGCCAGCGGCGAAAAAATTGAATGGTTCTACGAAGATGGCCTGCGCTCGTACCTGGCCGATTCCGTCGCTGAAGTTGAGCGTCTGCCCAACGAGCCGTTCTGCGGCAGCCTGGCCGGTAATAAAGAAGCCGTTGACTGGGCCTTGCTGTGGCTGCCCGAGGGCGGCGAAAGCGTGCAGGAAAGCTACGTCAACCTGATTCCCACCGCCCAAGGCGGCACCCATGTGAACGGCCTGCGCCAAGGCCTGCTGGATGCGATGCGCGAGTTTTGCGAATTCCGTAGCCTGCTGCCGCGCGGCGTGAAGCTGGCGCCGGAAGACGTGTGGGAACGCATCGCTTTTGTGCTGTCGATGAAGATGCAGGAGCCGCAATTCTCCGGGCAGACCAAAGAGCGCTTGTCCTCCCGTGAAGCGTCGGCCTTTGTTTCCGGCGTGGTCAAAGATGCCTTTAGCCTGTGGCTGAACCAACACCCGGAACTCGGTCTGCAATTGGCGGAACTGGCCATCAGCAACGCCGGCCGGCGCCTGAAAGCCGGTAAGAAAGTTGAACGCAAACGCATCACCCAAGGCCCGGCGTTGCCTGGCAAGCTGGCCGACTGCGCCGGCCAGGACCCGATGCGCTCCGAGCTGTTTCTGGTGGAAGGTGATTCCGCCGGCGGCTCGGCCAAGCAAGCACGGGATAAAGAATTCCAAGCCATTCTTCCCCTGCGCGGCAAGATTCTGAACACCTGGGAAGTGGACGGCGGTGAAGTGCTGGCCAGCCAGGAAGTGCACAACATAGCCGTCGCCATTGGTGTCGACCCCGGCGCGGCGGACCTTTCGCAGTTGCGCTACGGCAAAATTTGCATCCTCGCCGACGCCGACTCGGACGGTCTGCACATCGCCACCTTGCTCTGTGCCTTGTTCGTGCGGCACTTCCGCGCGCTGGTCGATGCCGGCCACGTGTATGTGGCCATGCCGCCGCTGTACCGCATCGACCTGGGCAAAGAGATTTACTACGCCCTCGACGAAGCGGAGCGCGATGGCATTCTCGACCGCCTGGTGGCCGAGAAAAAACGCGGCAAGCCGCAGGTCACGCGCTTTAAAGGGCTGGGCGAGATGAACCCGCCGCAACTGCGCGAAACCACCATGGACCCCAACACGCGCCGCCTGGTGCAGTTGACCCTGGAAGACTTCGAGCTGACCCAGGAATTGATGGACATGTTGCTGGCGAAAAAACGCGCGGGCGACCGTAAAACCTGGCTGGAATCCAAAGGCGACCTGGCCGAGGTTCTGACCTGATGCGCCAGCTGTTCGCGGCCCTGCTGCTGATAGCTGCTCCCGTTTTCGCGCAAACCTCGCCCCCACCTGCGGCCGCCAAACCGCAACCGGTGGTGGCCATGGATGCCGCCGAACCCGAGCAAGCGCCGGCCCCTAAGCCGCCTTTCGAAGAGCTGAAACTGCTCAGCGAACAGGCGGTAGACGGCATGCCCACCGGCAATTTGTCTGGCCTGGCATGGTGCGGTGATGCGCTATGGACGGTGTCCGACCGCGACGATGATCGCGTTTACCGCCTCATTAACAAAGGCGCCGTGCTTAAGGCCGAGGTGGAACTGTTCGACGCCCCGCCTGCACCGCAAAGCCCGCTGCCCTGGGGCACGCGCGTGCGCAATTGGCTCGCCAGCCTGACCCGTGGCGGCGCGCTGGATTTCGAAGGCATCAGCTGCGATGCCAAGGGCAACCGGTACCTGGTCAGCGAAGCGGCGTCGGCCGTTCTGATGATTCCACCGGCCGGCACGGGCGAATGGCTGAACCTGCCGCCGGGCATGGTCCGTCAGGCGCGTGCCAGCGGCATGTTGCTGCATTTCAACGCGCTGTTCGAAGGGCTGGTGGTCGATGCCAAGGCCGAACGGTTGTGGCTGGCGGCCGAGCGCGAACGCCGGGGCTTGCTGGTGCTGCACAAGGTTGACGGCAGTTGGAAATGCGCCGGTGGCTGCGTGCTGATGAGCGAGGGCGGCGACGAACTGCCGCCGCCGCAAATGGGCACCAAACCCATGCCCAAAGACTTCGGCGACCTCGCCTTGTACAAGAATCATCTGTACACCCTTGAGCGCCTGACCCACCGAATTTGCCGCCGCGCCGTGGACACCGGCGAAGCCGAACACTGTTGGTCGTTCGCCAACGAAGCGCTGACCGACGCCCGCAAGTACGACGAACCATGGGGCATGGCAGAAGCGCTGACCATCGATGAACAAGGTGCCTGGATCGGCCTAGACAACGGCAACAAAGCCCGTGGCGACGGTGAAGACCGCCCCATCGTCTGGCGTTTTGCCGCGCCGGCTGAAGGCTGGAGCGCCAAGCCGTGACCGAACAAACCGTCGGCCGCCGCGCTGGTCGCGTGATGTGGGTGCTGTTCTGGGGCGCCGGCTTGGCGTTGGCCACGCACTTTTTCGGGCAGTGGGAAGACAAAAAGCACAACCCGAACCAGGTGCCGACGTCTTCCCACGGCCAGGGCTTTATCGAAGTGCGCCTGGCTGGCAATGGCCAGGGCCACTTTGTTTCGACCGGCGCCATTAATGGCAACACCGTGCTGTTTATGCTCGACACCGGCGCCACCGACGTGGCCATTCCCGGCGAGATGGCCGACAGCCTTAAGTTGGAACGCGGCGCGCCGGTAACCGTGAGCACTGCCAACGGCATGAGCACGGGTTACCGCACCCGAATCGACAGCCTGCAATTGGGCGAGATCGTGCTGCACAACGTGCGCGCCCTGGTGGCGCCCGGCATGCAGGGCGAAGAAGTGCTGCTGGGCATGAGCGCACTCAAACAACTGGAATTCACCCAGCGCGACGGCACTTTGGTGCTGCGCCAGACCACCACACAATGAGGCACGCATGAGCGACTCTCTAGACCTGAGCCTGGACGGCGTGGAGCGACGCTCCCTGGCCGACTTCACCGAGCAGGCCTACCTCAACTATTCCATGTACGTAATCATGGACCGCGCCCTGCCACACATTGGCGACGGCTTGAAGCCGGTTCAGCGGCGCATCATCTACGCCATGAGCGAGCTGGGCCTGGACGCCGATTCCAAGCACAAGAAATCGGCGCGTACCGTCGGTGACGTGCTGGGTAAGTTCCACCCCCACGGCGACTCCGCGTGCTACGAAGCCATGGTGCTGATGGCCCAGCCGTTCAGCTATCGCTACACGCTGGTCGACGGCCAGGGCAACTGGGGCGCGCCGGATGATCCGAAATCCTTCGCCGCCATGCGCTACACCGAAGCACGCCTGTCGCGTTATTCGGAAGTGCTGCTCACCGAACTGGGCCAAGGCACCGCCGACTGGGTGCCGAACTTCGACGGTACGCTCGACGAACCCGCCGTGCTGCCGGCGCGCCTGCCCAACCTGCTGCTCAACGGCACCACCGGTATTGCTGTGGGCATGGCCACCGACGTACCGCCGCACAACCTGCGCGAAGTCGCCAGCGCCTGCGTACGCCTGCTCGATGAGCCGAAAGCGACGGTGGAAGAGCTGTGTGAACACGTGCTCGGCCCGGATTACCCGACCGAAGCGGAAGTGATTACCCCGCGCGCCGATCTGCTGAAAATCTACGAAACCGGCAAAGGCTCGGTGCGTATGCGCGCGGTGTACCGCGTGGAAGATGGCGACATCGTTGTTACCGCGCTGCCGCACCAAGTGTCGGGCGCCAAAGTGCTGGAACAGATCGCCGGTCAGATGCAGGCGAAGAAGCTGCCGATGGTTGCCGACCTGCGCGATGAGTCGGACCACGAACACCCGTGCCGCATCGTCATCATTCCGCGCTCCAACCGCGTCGATGCCGACGAGTTGATGCAGCACCTGTTCGCCACCACCGAGCTGGAATCCAGCTACCGGGTGAACATCAACATCATTGGCCTTGACGGCAAACCGCAGGTGAAAAACCTGCGCGACCTGCTCAGCGAATGGCTGGTGTTCCGCATCGGCACCGTGCGCCGTCGCCTGCAATTCCGTCTGGATAAAGTCGAGCGCCGCCTGCATCTGTTGGACGGCTTGCTGATCGCCTTCCTCAACCTGGATGAAGTCATTCATATCATCCGCACCGAGGACCACCCCAAGTCGGTGCTGATGGAGCGCTTTGCGCTGACCGACACCCAGGCCGATTACATCCTCGACACCCGCCTGCGCCAATTGGCACGGTTGGAAGAGATGAAAATCCGTGGTGAACAGGAAGAGCTCGCCAAAGAACAAGCCAAGCTGCAGGCCCTGCTGGGCAGCGAAACCAAACTGCGCAAACTGGTGCGCACCGAGCTGATCGCCGACGCCGAAACCTACGGCGACAACCGCCGCTCGCCCATTGTGGCGCGCGCCGAAGCCAAAGCACTGTCGGAAACCGAGCTGATGCCCACCGAGCCGGTCACCGTGGTGGTGTCGGAAAAAGGCTGGGTGCGCTGTGCCAAAGGTCACGACATCGACGCCACCTCGCTCTCCTACAAAGCCGGCGACGAATTCAAAGCCTCGGCACCGGGGCGCTCGAACCAGTACGCGGTATTTATCGACTCCACCGGGCGCAGCTACTCGCTGGCCGCGCATTCGCTGCCGTCCGCACGGGGCCAGGGCGAACCGCTGACCGGCCGCCTGACGCCACCGCCAGGCGCCACGTTCGAATGCGTGTTGCTGCCCGAGGACGACGCGCTGTTCGTCATCGCCTCCGACGCCGGCTACGGCTTCGTGGTGAAAGGTGAAGACCTGCAAGCCAAGAACAAGGCCGGTAAGGCCCTGCTCAGCCTGCCCAACGGCGCTAAAGTGTTGCTGCCGCAGCCGGTGGCGAACCGCGAGGAAGATTGGCTGGCGGCGGTGACCACCGAAGGCCGCCTGCTGCTGTTCAAAGTCGCCGACCTGCCGCAACTGGGCAAAGGCAAGGGCAACAAAATCATCGGCGTACCGGGTGATCGCGTCGCCAATCGCGAAGAGTTCGTCACCGGACTGGCCGTGTTGCCTGCAGGCGCCACGCTGGTGCTGCAAGCCGGCAAGCGCACCCTGTCGCTGAAAGCCGACGATCTGGAGCATTACAAAGGCGAACGCGGCCGCCGCGGCAACAAACTGCCCCGCGGCTTCCAGCGTGTCGACGGATTGCTGGTCGAAGCCTAACCGCACGAACGGCGCGCAGTACCGCTTGAAACGCGCCGATCGCTGCAAGATCGGCGCGTTTTGTCCGTCTGCGCCGCTCTAATTCGCCATCACGAAGCACGCGGTAACCTTCGCAAGGCTGGAGTCACAGGCGGGTTTGTCGGATGATAGCCGGCCTTGGCCCAGTGTTTTGACTGCAAGCGGCCCCGCGCCGCTGCCTGGATGAGATAGATGATTTCGTTGCGAATTTCCTCGCTACTGTTACTGACCAGCCTGTTGAGCATGGTCGGCTGCGTCGCTCAGCAACCGGTGACGTTGTACCAGCTCGACAGCGGCAACCCGAAAATGCCGGTCGCCAACAAAGGCGTCGCGGTACTGCTGGGGCCGGTGTCCATCGCCGACTACCTGCAACAACCCACCCTGCTGCAACGCCAACCAGACGGCAGCCTGACGCCCGCCACCGAAGCCCGCTGGGCCGGAGCGCTGGGCGCCGATATCGATCAAGTATTGCTGCGCCAACTGGCCTCGCGCCTGGAAACCCAACGCCTGGTCATGGCGCCGGGCGGTGCCGGTTTCGTGCCCGACGTGCAAGTGGAGTTGACCATCAGCCGCATGGACTCAGGCCCGCTGCAGCCAGCGGTGCTGGATGCCCAATGGCGGTTGCTGGATCGGCGCGGCCAACTGCGTGACAGTCGCCTGATTCATATCGAAGAACCGCACCTGGGCGGCTCGGCCGATCAGGTGCGGGCGCAGAGCGTGGTACTGCGGCGCCTGGCCGAGCAATTGGCCTCCGCCATCAAACCAATGTCGGAACAACCCATCGCCGAAGAAACACGCAAGCCAGCGGCCGTTCCCACTCCGGCCAAAACGCCGGAACCCCCGCAAATTCCAAAGGCGGCGCCGGTCAGGCAGCAGACCGAAGTGTTCCGCTTCTAGAAAAGAAAAAACCGCCCGAGATGGCGGTTTTTTTATGGGCGGCTGGAGCAGTCAAAAAGCATCGCGGCTAAAGCCGCACCCACAGGTTGCACAGCCCGTAGGAGCGGCTTTAGCCGCGATGCGATTGCGTAGCCACCGTCTTACTTCAACAACGCGCCCAAGCCGACAAGCAACCGCTCAAGCGCGCCCTTGTTGCGCTGCATCACCGCCAGCCCCGCCGCGCTCATCAGCTCGGCTTGCTGCGGTTGCTGCCACAGCTCGCCCACCGCGTCCGCCAGCGCCTGGGCGTCGTTCACTTCGCGCAAGGCGTGGGCATCGCGCAATTGCGCGGCGATGTCGAGGAAGTTGAACAGATGCGGTCCGCTCAATACCGGTTTGCCCAGCGCGGCCGGTTCCAGCAGGTTATGCCCGCCATTGGCGACCAGGCTGCCGCCGACCAACGCGACATCAGCCAGGGCATAGAGAAATAGCAGCTCGCCCATGGTGTCGCCGAGCAGCACTTGCGTGGTGTCGTTGACCGGCGCGGCGGTGGAGCGGCGCACGGTGTTCAGACCTGCTTTGCCACATAACTCGAACACGCTGTTGAAGCGCTCAGGATGGCGCGGCACCAGGATCAACAGCGCATCGCGGTGCCTGGCAAGCAAGCGTTGGTGGGCGGCCAGCACAATTTCGTCTTCGCCGGCATGGGTGCTGGCGGCGATCCACACCGGACGGCCTTCGGCTTGCCATTCAACGCGCAGCGCGTGGGCGCGTTGCAGCAGTTCGGGGTCAATGCTGAGGTCGAACTTGATCGAGCCGGTCACCGTTACGCATTCAGGCCGCGCGCCCAAGCTGCGAAAGCGCTCGGCTTCGGCGTCGGTTTGCACGGCCAGCAGGCTCATTTCGGCAAGCATCGGCGCAGTCAGCTTGGCGAAACGCCCATAGCCGCGCGCCGACCGTTCAGACAGGCGCCCGTTGGCCAGCGCCACCGGAATGCCCCGCCGCGCGCACTGGTGGATGTGGTTGGGCCACAGCTCGGTTTCCATGATGATCGCCAACCTCGGCTGCGCACGGTCGAGAAACCGCGCCGCCGCCCACGGCAAGTCATACGGCAGATAGCAATGTTGAATCAGCGGGTCGCCAGCAAACAGCGCCTGAATGCGCTCGGAGCCCGTGGGCGTCATGCAGGTGACGGTGATCGGCAGTTGCGGATACCGCTGGCGCAGAGCGCGCACCATCGGCGCGGCGGCAATGCTCTCGCCCACCGACACGGCGTGCACCCAGATGCCGCCGGTTTTCATCGGCGGCAAACCGATAGCGAAGCGCTCATTAATGCGTTGGCCATAGGCCGGCGCCTTGCGGGCGCGAAGCAACAGACGCAGCGCAATCAGCGGCAGGGCCAGGTGAAACAGCACGGTGTAGAGGGTTCTATTCATGCCGCGCAGTTTACTGAGTTCATCATCAAGATGAAGCGCCTCGCTTAGCCGATTGCTTGCAGGTGCTCAGCAAAGCAGTCGGCCAGCCACACGGCCGCGGGCCCCAAGGCTTCATCACGGCGACAGACCAATTCGACCACCAGCGGCGGCGGCGTCCAGTCGCTGCGCAGTTCCACCAGTTGATTGAGATAGGTCGGGTATTGCGCGACGTGGCGCGGCAACCAGGCCCAGCCCAAGTTACGCATCACCAACTCAGCCATGGAATAAAAGCTGTCGGTACGCCACACCGCCGGGCTAATCTGCTCGCCGCCCGGGTAGTGCCGTTCCTGCGGTGCCATGAGCAGCTGCCGGTGTTGCGCCAGGGCGTGTCGGTCGACGTAGTGCGCCTTGGCCAAGGCGTGCCCGGCGCCGCACACGGTGACCATCTCGATCGTGCCCAGGCGCTGACGCTCCAAGGCGCGCGGCATGTTTTCGTGGTGGAACAGCAAGCCAAGGTCAGCGCGCCGGTCTAGCAGTTTCCCCGCCACATCGCCCTGCGCGCCGCTGGACAGCTGCACTTCCAGACGAGGAAATTGCCGCGCCAGCGCCTCTAGGCTATCGAGCACAGGTTGGTAGGGCATGGCCTCATCTTGTGCCAGACGAAGGCACGCTTCTTCCCCTCTGACTAACCCCAGGGCGCGACCTTCCAAGCGTTCGCACTGGCGCAAGATTTCCCGCGCATCTTCCAGCAGCACCTGCCCGACCTCGGTGAGACGCGGTTGACGGCCGCTACTGCGGTCGAACAGCAACATGCCCAAGTCGGCTTCCAACAGCGCAATAGCGCTGCTCACCGCCGACTGCGCACGCCCCAAACGCCGGGCAACCGCCGAGAACGACTGGCTTTCCGCCACGCTGACAAACAACCGTAACTGCTCGAAGTTCCACTGCATGGCGGCAACCCATCTCTAAATCAGATAGCTAATGACTTTATCCCATCGCCACAGCGCTTAGAATCCCGCCATCGAAACAGTCGCCTATAAAAGGAGCGCCGCCATGTCCGGTTATCTGTACCTCGGCATTGCCATTGCCTCGGAAGTGATCGCCACCACCTCGATGAAAGCCATCGACGGCTTCAACAAGCCGCTGCCATTGGTGCTGGTCATCGTTGGCTACGCCATCTCCTTCTGGATGCTGACGCTGGTGGTGCGCAGCATTCCGGTCGGTGTGGCATACGCGGTGTGGGCCGGGTTGGGCATTGTGCTGGTGAGCATCGCGGCGGCGATTATTTACAGCCAGAAGCTCGATGTACCGGCGATGTTGGGCATGGCCATGATCGTGGCGGGGGTGGTGGTGATTCAGTTGTTTTCCAGCACGACCGGGCACTGATGTAAACGGCTGGCCCTCTCCCCCGGCCCCTCTCCCGCAGGCGGGCGAGGGGAGATAAGCGGCCCGCGATTTGGCCCCCTCGCCCGCTCGCGGGAGAGGGCGGGGGAAGAGGGTCAGCCCCAACGCAAGTCCCCGCCTCCAACACCCAGCGTTATACTGCCGCCCTGTTTTTCTGAAGGCGGCTCCCATGTCCCAAGCCCTTAGTACTGACATCCTCATCGTTGGCGGCGGCATTGCCGGCCTCTGGCTCAATGCCCGCCTGCGCCAACAAGGTTTCGCCACCCTATTGGTTGAAAGCGCCAGCCTGGGCGGCGGGCAGAGCGTGAAGTCGCAGGGCATCATTCATGGCGGCGCCAAGTACGCGTTACACGGCGCGCTGACCGGCGCCTCCGAAGCCATCGCCGATATGCCGCGCCGCTGGCGCGAGGCGCTGGAGGGCAGCGGCGAGCTGGACTTGCGCGGCGCGCGCGTGCTTTCCAATGCCCACTACCTGTGGTCGCCCGGCACGCTCGCCGGCAATCTGACCAGTTTCTTCGCCAGCAAGGCCGTGCGTTCACGCGTCGATCAAGTCAAAGGCGCCGACCTGCCGCCCGCCCTGCAAGACCCCAAATTCAAAGGCAAGGTGTACCGCCTCAACGAGCTGGTGCTGGATGTGCCGAGCCTGATCCAGCGCCTGGCCGAACTGGCGGGCGACAGCTTGCTCAGCGGCGAGCACATCGAACCGTTGCTCGACAACGGCGAGCTGGCGGGCCTTACGGTCGACGGGCGTGAAATACGTGCGCAACGCGTGGTGCTCAGCGCGGGCGCCGGCAATGCCGCATTGCTCACGGCCCTCGGCCAGAGCCAGCCGCTGATGCAGCGCCGGCCGCTGCACATGGTGATGGTCAAGGGGCCGACACTCAAACCGCTGTACGCCCATTGCCTCGGCGGCGGGCCCAAGCCGCGCGTCACCGTCACCAGCCACCCCACCGCTGACGGCCAATGGTTGTGGTACCTGGGCGGCGACCTCGCCGAGGCCGACGGCGTAGCTCGCGACGGCCAGGCGCAAATCGCCGCCGCGCAGAAAGAGCTGAGCAACCTGCTGCCGTGGGTCGATTTCAGTCAGGCGCATTGGGCAACCTTGCGCGTCGACCGCGCCGAGCCCGCGCAAAGCGGCCTGGTTCGCCCGGACAACGCCTTCCTCACCGAAAGCAAACGCCTGCTGATCGGCTGGCCCACCAAACTGGCGCTCGCCCCCGACTTCGCCGACCGCGTGCTGGCTGCGCTGAAACGCGACAACGTGCAGCCCGGCAATCACCCCGCCCTCCCCGAGCTGCCGCGTCCACCCGTGGCGCCAACGGCCTGGGAGAGCCTGCTGCCATGAGCCAGAAAACCCTGCACGATCTGCATCGCCCGCTCGGCAGCACCGGCCTGCGGGTGTCGCCGCTGGGGCTGGGCACCGTCAAGCTGGGGCGCGACCAAGGGGTGAAATACCCGAATGGATTTCAGATTCCCGACGACCACGAGGCGCGCCTGCTGCTGAGCCTGGCCCGCGAGCTGGGCATCAACCTGATCGACACCGCGCCCGCCTATGGCCGCAGCGAGGAGCGGCTGGGGCCATTGCTGCGTGGCCAGCGCGACGAATGGGTGATTGTCAGCAAGGTCGGCGAAGAATTTGCCGACGGTCTGTCGCACCACGACTTTTCCGCCGCCCACACCCGACTGTCAGTCGAGCGCAGCCTTACTCGCCTGGAAACCGACCGCATCGACCTGGTGCTGGTGCATTCCGACGGCAACGACCTCGACGTGCTGCAGCAACATGAGGTGTATCAAACCCTGGCGGCGCTAAAGGCAGAGGGCAAAATCGGCGCGTACGGCTTTTCCGGCAAAACCGTCGAAGGCGGTTTGTTGGCGCTGGAGCACGGCGACTGCGCCATGGTCACCTACAACCTCAATGAGCAGGGCGAACGCCCGGTGCTCGACTACGCTTGGCAGCACGGCAAAGGCATTCTGCTGAAAAAAGCCCTGGCCAGCGGGCATGTGTGTCTGGAACCGGGCGTTGATCCGGTGCGTGCCAGCTTCGAATTGGCCTTCGCGCACCCGGCTGTGGCCAGCGCGATAGTCGGAACCATCAATCCGCTGCACCTGTCACACAACGTCTCCACCGCCGCGTCCGTCATCCACTCTCTCGGGCGGGCTTAAAACAATAACGACCGCCATTCGCTGAGCCGTAACAATCATCAGCGAGCATGCACAGTAGCTGTCCCCAGGAAGGAGCCGATATGCCGAAGGTCCTCGTCCGCAAGGCCCCCACTGATTTCAAAACCTTGGCGCTGCATGTCGAAGCCAGCGCCGCCGGCCTCAGCTACCAGGGCATTGGCCCACCGCTGAATTTTTCTCAGGTACTGGACCGTCGCCAGCCGTTGCCGCTGGATAACGCCGAGCAGTTTCAAGTGGATCTGGCCAACCTCGGCGTCTCCGTGCGCCTGACCCTGAACTGGCAAGGCCGCGATTACTGGGTGCTGGTTCGCCAGCGCCGTCTGGACCGTGGCGATGTGGTGCTCAAACTGATTTCCGGCTACGTGCCGGCCCACGAACTCAACCTGCCGTTGCTGACGGCGATTCAGGAAGTCGCCGAAGAATGCTTGCTGGAAACCCCGGAAGGCTGGCTGGGCGGGCGTTTCGGTGACACCTGGCTGCCCACGCCGTACCACAGCGCCCTGCGTTACCGCGAATCGACGAGCTTCAGCCTCAGCCCGCTATCCGGCGCGGCGCGGCCGATTCGTTGCGGCAACCTGACCCTGATCGAACGCCCGCGCGCCTACGTGCACGTGCCGACTTCGTCGTTGCAGTTGGTCTACGACCTGCGCCTGGAACTGCCGAAAGAGGCGCGTCAGCTCAGCCTGTTTCACGTCGACGAGCGTTTGGAAGACGGCAAACTGGTCGCCCGCCTCGACCGCACCAAACCCGACCTCTATCTGATTCCCTTGAACCAGGGCAAACCCAGCGCCGAACTGCTTACCCTCAAGCAAGGCACGCTGGTGCCGGCCAGCACACGGGGCATTTTTCTCGCCGAAAGCTTTGCCCCGCAGGAAGGGTGGTTAGTGCGAGAAGAACGGGTTCGCTGGAAAGACTGGGTTGCCCAGCAAGGACTGGGCGCAAAAAAGCCGCAGATTAAAGTGGCCAATGGCGGGTAGATTGCCCGCTCATTGGATGCGCATGTAGGAGCCAGCTTGCTGGCGAATGGATCTCGGGTTGGATCACCGTTTCCAGGGTTCGCCAGCAAGCTGGCTCCTACAAGAGCAGTCCGCGTTGCTACTTCAATTCGCTGGAGCTTTTGCCCAGCAACCGCCGCGCCACGATCAGCAGTTGTATCTGCTGGGTGCCTTCGAAGATGTCGAGAATCTTCGAATCCCGCGCCCATTTCTCGAGCAGCTCGTCCTCGCCATAGCCCAACGCGCCCGCCAGTTCCACGCACTTGAGCGTCACTTCGTTCGCCACGCGTCCGGCCTTGGCTTTGGCGATGGAGGCTTCTTTTGAATTGGGCAGCTTGTTATCGGCCATCCACGCCGCTTTCAAGGTGAGCAGCCGCGCGGCTTCCCACTCGGCTTCCAGGCGGTACAGCGTCGCCTCGGCATGGCTGACGGCGAGCAAGGGCTTGGCGTAGTCGAAGCGAAAGGTGTCTTTGAGCAGCTCACGGGTGCGATCCAGCGACGCCTTGGCCACGCCAATGGCCATGCCAGCCACCAGCGGACGGGTGTTGTCGAAGGTTTCCATCACCCCGGCAAACCCTTTCTGCACGTCCACTTCCGGGTTGCCGAGCAGGTTGGCGGCCGGCACCCGGCAGTCGTTGAAGCTGATGGAGGCGGTGTCCGACGCTTTGATGCCGAGCTTTTTCTCCAGCCGCGTCACGCTCATGCCGGGCGTGCCGTGTTCGACCACAAACGACTTGATGGCCGCGCGACCCAGGGCTTTGTCCAGGGTGGCCCAGACCACCACCGAGTCAGCCCGCTCGCCGGAGGTGACGTAGATTTTTTCGCCGTTGAGCACGTAATGGTCGCCGTCCTTGCGCGCTGTGGTGCGAATGGCGGCGGAGTCGGAGCCGCAGCTCGGCTCGGTGATTGCCATCGCAGCCCAAGTGCCGTTGAAGCGTTGCAACTGTTCGTCGTTGGCCACAGCGGCAATGGCAGCGTTGCCCAAGCCTTGGCGCGGCATGGCCAGCAGCAAGCCGACGTCGCCCCAGCACAACTCCATCACGCCCAGCAGCGCCGACAGGTTGCCGCCGTTTTTCACGCCCTCTTCCACCGACTTGGCTGCGCCGCGTTTGCTCGCCGAAGTGGCGCCAATGGCGTCTGGCGAGCCGGCGTTCATGCCGTCCAGCAGGGCGGCGAGCAGGTCGAGTTCTTTCGGGTAGGCGTGTTCGGCCTTGTCGTATTTACGCGAAATGGGGCGGAAATAGTTAGCCGCCACTTGGTGCGCCTGGTGCACCAGGCCAGAGAACTTTTTCGGGGTTTCCAGGTTCATGTGCGTAACTCCCTGCTCACAGTTGCAGGCCGCCGGCCATTACGGCCACGGCGCGCAGGTCGCGGTACCAGCGCTCGGCTGGGTGTTCTTTGGTAAAGCCATGACCGCCTAACAACTGCACCGCGTCGGTGCCGATCTTCATGGCTTTCTCCGCGCATAACAGGCGCGCCAGGTACGCCTCACGGTGAAACTCCAACCCTTGCTCGGAACGCGCGCAGGCGCGCCAGACCAACATGCGCATGGCGTCCAGCTCGATGGCGATGTCGGCGACCATAAACGCCACGCCCTGCCGGTGGCTGATGGGTTCACCAAAAGCGATGCGTTCGTTGCAGTAGGTCGTCACATACTCCAGCGCCGCCTGGCCAGTGCCCACGGCGAGCGCACACCAGGCCAGCGCGGCGTGGTCGAGGAAGCTTTGGTAGTTGAAGTGCCCGGCATTCAGGCGCTGTTCAGCCGGCACTTTCACGCCCTTGAGTTTGACCCGCGCCGTGGCGCCCGCCTTGAGCCCCATGCCGGGCTCGGGGAAGCGTTGCAGCCCTTTGCTGCCGGCCTCGACGATAAACAGCGCCGGACCATTTTCGGCCCGCGCGGCGATGATCAGGTGACTGGCGTCCAAGCCACGCAGCACCAGGCACTTTTCGCCGCTGAGGGTGTAATGCTTGCCCTTGCGCTTGGCTTTGGTGCCCAGCTTGAGCGGGTCGAACAGTGCTTCGGGCTCGTTGACGGCAATGGCCATCACCGGCGCACTGGCTTCGCCCACAAACGCCGGCAACCAGCGTTGCTGCTGCTCAGGCGAGCCCCAACGGCGAATGCAGTTGGCGGCCGACAACGGCACCAGCAACGCGGCAGCCAGGGACATATCGCCCTTGGCCAACGCTTCGGCGATCAAGGCATTGCTCACCGTGGTGCGCTCGCCGGCCATGCCGCCATGGGCTTCGCTGACGCCATAAAACGTCAGGCCCAGGTCTTGCGCCTGATTGAGCAATTCAGCGGGGACGGCAGCATTGGCGTCGGCGTCGTGGGCGGCGGGGCGCAGCACATCGCTGGCAAAACCGGCGAGCATATCGACGAGCATTTGCTGCTCTTCGCTAAGGGACAAATCGAACAGCGCGTCCGGATCGACCTTGCGCGGCGTGCGGCTGCCGCCTTTTTGCGCGCGATCAGCGGCCATGCGAAAGCTGGCGCGGCTGCCGCTGTAAACGAGTTTTTCAAAGGGCTTGCGCAGGTTCAGGCGATCAGGCCAATCGGCCTGCGCCATGCGATTGAGAAGGGCCAGAGCGCGGCCTTGTACATCGGCATTCATGGGCATCTTTCCGTCCAGGATGAAGATGCCCGCAGCATGCGCGCGTCAAAACGCCGCGCCTATGACCGCTACGCCGGGGGTGATTGGCAGGTCAGCCAAAGGGGGAAATGCAGAGCGCATTCACAACACCCGTCATTCCCGCGAAGGCGGGAATCCAGAATCTCCGGTCAGGCGAAAATTTCCTGAATCCCGAATCGTCGGACCGCCGCCTGCGCGGGGATGACGGCGGTGGTTTTGAGCCTTCTCAGTGGGGTGCGCCATGCGCACCGCGGCCAACTGGTTATTTACG
Organism: Pseudomonas sp. AC229; assembly: GCF_979254655.1. NCBI lineage: Bacteria > Pseudomonadati > Pseudomonadota > Gammaproteobacteria > Pseudomonadales > Pseudomonadaceae > Pseudomonas > Pseudomonas sp. AC229. The sequence continues at coordinate 92,992 of NZ_CEEDHK010000009.1, read as the reverse complement.
CTCGCGAATCTTGTTAACGATGGCGGTCGTGGAGCTGTTTTCCACCAACCCCAACACGCGCACTTCGCCGCCGTAGGCTTTGACGATATCGGCACCGACAACCTGCTCAACGCCGTAGTCGCCGCCTTTCACCAACACGTCCGGTTTAACCGCACGCAGCAGGTTTTCCGGGGTGTCTTCGCTGAAGCACACCACCCAATCCACGGCGCCGAGACCGGCGAGCACGGCCATGCGGCGGTCGACCGAATTGATCGGCCGACCCGGGCCTTTCAGGCGGCTAACCGAGGCGTCATCGTTGACCGCCAGGACCAGGCGGTCGCCTTGGGCGCGGGCTTGTTCCAGGTAGGTCACGTGGCCGGCGTGAAGAATGTCGAAGCAGCCGTTGGTGAAGACAATTTTTTCGCCATGGGCGCGGGCGTCGTCGATGCTGGTTAGCAGTTGATCCAGCGTCAGCACGCCACGCTCGGAACCTTCCTCACGCTGCACGGCGCGGCGCAGTTCCGGCGCGCTGATGGCAGCGGTGCCGAGCTTGCCGACCACGATGCCGGCCGCCAGATTGGCCAACGCCACGGCTTGCGGCAGTTCTTCACCGGCAGCAATGGAGGCTGCCAGCGTGGAAATCACGGTGTCGCCGGCGCCGGTCACATCAAACACTTCACGGGCACGGGCTGGCAGATGCAGGGCCGGATGCTCAGGACGCAGCAGGGTCATGCCGTGCTCGCCACGGGTCACCAGCAAGGCGCCCAATTCCAGTTCGCGCATCAGCTCGGCGCCCTTGGCGACCAGTTCGGCCTCGTCGGCGCAACGGCCGACGATGGTTTCAAATTCGCTGAGATTCGGGGTAATCAGACTGGCGCCACGGTAGATGGCGAAGTCTTTGCCCTTGGGGTCGGCCAGCACCGGAATGTTGCGTGCGCGGGCGGCCTGGATCAGTTCCTGATGGTTCTTCAGCGCGCCTTTGCCGTAGTCCGACAGCACCAGCACTTTGATGCCGTTGAGCTGGCTTTCGACCGAGGCGGTGAGCGCCACGGTGTCGGTTCTGAACGGTTCTTCGAAGTCCATGCGCAGCAGTTGCTGATGACGGCTCATGACCCGCAGTTTGACGATGGTCGGCTGGCCGGCGATGCGTTGGAACTGAGCGCTCACGCCAGCTGCCTGCAGGCTGTCGGCCAGGCTGACGGCGGCTTCGTCTTCGCCGGTCACGCCCACCAGCCGCGCCGGCGCACCGAGCGCTGCGATGTTCAGGGCCACGTTGGCGGCGCCACCGGGACGGTCTTCGATCTGGTCAACACGCACCACCGGCACTGGCGCTTCCGGGGAAATCCGCGAAGTGCCGCCGTGCCAGTAGCGGTCGAGCATGACATCACCGACCACCAAAACTGAGGCCTGATCAAAACGGGGCATGGACAACTTCATGGACTCTCCGGGGACGCTTAAACGCGGCAAAAAAATATAGCACAGCGAGGTACGCGCCCAGCTCAGCGGCCGGGCGCTGCGCCTCAATCAGGTAAACGGCGGACCCAGAACAGCTCGTGCCGCCGGACCGCTTTGCGAAAGAACTCGTCCTCACCGGTGGCCGGCCAGCGGCGCCCGGCGAGGAGCTGTTGGATGGCGCGGCGCAGGCGCTTCTTCAGCGGCGGCCGCCCTTGCAAATCGTGCTGCATGCCCAGCGCCATGGCTTTATCGATCTGCGTGGCCGGGCTTAATACCGGGCTCCACAGCAGGTCCGCCGGTAACGCGTCGATGGCCGGCGGCAAGGCGATGCCATTGCCCGCCGGGCCCATAGGCCAGCGGTCGTTGTCGTGCAGGTGGTTGGCGTAGAACAACAGGGTGTGCGGTTTCCACGTGCTACGGGCGATAGCCTGACGCAGTGCCTCGGTGGTGGCGACGTGGTCGGCGTGCGGATCCAGCTCCGGGTGCGGCGTAACTACGACGCTCGGGCGGAAGTGCTCCAGGGCAAACACCAGATCGGCCAGCAAATTATTCCAGCTTGGCACGCCATCGCTGTCACTCGGCAAGCGCAGCGGATTGAGCCGCCGCACGCTGCGCACATCGCTTTCGCCCGACTCGTGCGAGCCGAAGGCGTTGTCCGGCTCGGCGGCCATGGCCGGTAGTTGCAAGCAGTAATAGCCGAGCTGCACGCAATGGCTGGCGGGCACGCCGCCCCACTGTGGCACCGTGATGCTGTCCCAGGCGCGCAAATGGCCTTTGAGGCGCGCCGCGTTTTCCGGCGAGAGGCCCATTTGCTGAAAGCGTTCGGCTTCGATTTCGCCTTGGGTCAGGGTCACGATGCTGACATTTTTGCTGCGGCTGTAGAGGCCGAAGGCGGCCAGCTCGGCGTCGTCGGCATGGGGCGCGAGGATCATCACCGGCTCTTCGGCGTAGTCCGGGTTGCTCAGGCAGAACAGCTCGCCCGCCGATGCCAGGCGGCAGAAGCGGCCTTTGATGGTCAGTTGTCCTTGCGCCAAGGCGGCGGCCTGCCCGGACACATTGAGATAACGCCGCCCCGCCACGCCGCGCTCGAAGTCCTGACGGTCATCGCCTACCAGAACCTGCGGATCCAGCAAGCGGCCCAGCAACGTGGCGCGCACCCGTACCGACAAAATCAGGGTATCGCCTTCGACCACGGCATCGCGCAGCTGCACCGTACCGTCGGCCACCGTCACGGCAAAACGCGGCGTGCCGGCGGGAAAGCGGTACAGGTAATCGTCTTTGGGCGAGTAGAACAAATGGTCGGCAAACCACGCTTCGTGGCCAATCCAGCCCAGCACCAGCAACAGCGGCACCAGCCACCAGGCGACGATCAGCCCCAGCAGCGCCAGCACCACCAGGGCAATGGCGAGGAACAGGCGTTTGTTGCGCCGATGCTGTTTAAGAAGCTGCTGCTTGCGTGTGCTCATGGGGAAAACCTGGGGCTCTATACCTGAAACACCGGCACGCTATGGCACCAGCGGTCTTTGTATTCGCGGTCGGCGCGGCCGAAGGAGTAGCGCAGCGGTTTATTCAATGCGCGGGCGGCGGCCCAGGCGTCTTGCGTGTTGACGAAGCTGAGCACGCTGCCGGGGCTGAACTCGCGGTTCTGCGGGTCGACACCACCGTTGATGTATTCAAGGCTCACCCAACTCGGCGCCTGCACTTGATACAGCACCTGGATGGCTACGGGCAGGTCGTTGAGGTAAATCAGCGAGCCGGTCATGAATTCACGCAGCAGGGTGAACACTTCGGCCAGATGCGCCTTGCCGGTCGCCTCGAAGCCCCAGCGGCGCTGGAACAGGTCGGCGTAGATGCTCGCCTGTTCAGCAGGCGTCAGATCAAGCATCGGCCGAATCACCCCGCCCGCCTCCTCCAGCAAGCGCTGTTCGCGACGCTGGTTGTAACGGAATTTTTTCGAATAATCCTCGGGGGCGCGGGCCAGCGCCAAGCCTTCAGGTTGCGGCTTGAGCGTGTCGATCCGGCCGCTGTTCAGCTCCGAGACATAACGCATGCGCTGACGCACCGGCACCTGAACATCGGGCGCCACCGGCAGAATGATTTCGGCATTGCCCAGATCGAACAGCCCGCGCTTGCCCTTGGCCTTGAGCACGTCTTTGGACAACGCCAAATGGCGACCCCAGCACGGCACGGCGGCGACCAGCTCATCGCCGGCAATCCAGCCGAGGTAGCGCACGGGAAACCCCGCCAGGCCGGCGAGGCGTTCGATGACCTGCGGATGAGTGGCCACGCTGCCGCCGAAGCGGTTCCAGGCGGCGGCGTAAGCGTCGGCTTCGATCGGGGTCCAGCCACGTTCACGCCAGCCCCGCCACACGCGGCCGATCATGCCGGAAGCAGCTCGGCTTCGGCTTCGTCGCCGTCTTTGAACTGCTTGGCGTGCAAGCGCGAGTAGTAGCCGTTCAGGGCCAACAACTCATCGTGGCTGCCGCGCTCGACGATCTCGCCTTGGTCCATGACCAGAATCAGATCGGCCTTTTCAATGGTGCTCAGACGGTGGGCAATCACCAGCGTGGTGCGGCCTTGCATAACCTTGTCGAGGGCGCCCTGAATGTGGCGTTCGGATTCGGTATCCAGCGCCGAGGTGGCCTCGTCGAGAATCAGCAGTGGCGCGTTTTTCAGCAGCGCACGGGCAATGGCCAGACGCTGACGTTGGCCACCGGACAGCAGCACGCCGTTCTCGCCAACCAAGGTGTCGTAGCCTTGCGGCATCTTCTCGATGAACTCGGCCGCATACGCATCTTCAGCCGACTGGCGCACGGCATCGAACGGCGCGCCGGCCAAATCGCCATAGGCAATGTTGTTGGTAACGGTGTCGTTGAACAGCGTGACGTGCTGGGTCACCAAGGCGATATGACGGCGCAGGTTGGTCAGCTTGAAGGTTTCGATTTCCAGACCATCGAGCAAAATTTCGCCCTGGTTGTGGTGATAGAAACGCGGAATCAAATTGGCCAGCGTCGACTTGCCGCTGCCCGAGCGGCCCACCAGGGCGACCATTTGCCCGGGCTTGGCGACGAAGGAAATGTTGCTCAGTACCTCACGCTGGGTGCCAGGGTATTGGAAGCTCAGATTGCGCACTTCCAGCAGGCCAGTGGCGCGTTCCAGCTCCACGGTGCCGGTGTCCACTTCCGGCTCTTCATCGAGCTGCTCGAAGATGCTTTCCGCGCCGGCCAGACCTTTCTGAATGGTGGCGCTGACTTCTGACAGTTGGCGGATCGGCTTGGGCAGCAGGCCGGCGGCGGTGATGTAGGCCACCAGTTCGGCGGGCGAGGCATCACCCCGGAAGTACAGCACCAGGTACATAAGCACGGCCATGCCGATATAAATGACCAGTTGCAGGCTGGGCGTGTAGATCGACTGGGTGCGCGTCATGCCCAGGCTGCGGTTCATGTTGTCTTCGCTGGCTTCGCGGAAACGGGTTTTCTCGTAGGTTTCGCCGCCGAAGCTGCGCACCACGCGATAGCCCTGAATGGTCTCCGAGGCCACGTGGGTGACGTCGCCCATCGCCACCTGGATCTTCTTACTTTGGCTGCGAAACTTCTTACTGGCGGTCGTTACCAGCACCGCAATAACCGGCAGGATGCACAGCAGCACCGAGGTCAGTTTCCAGTTGCTGTAAACCAGATAACCGAACAGAAACACCACGGTCAGGCCTTCACGAATCACCACCTTGATAGCATCGGTGGCGGCCCCGGTGACCATGGTCACGTTGTAGGTAATACGGGAAATCAGGTGGCCGGAATTGTGGTTATCAAAGTACCGGTTGGGCAGCGTCAGCAGACTGTTGAACAGCGCCACCCGCAGGTCGTGGACCAAGCCGCGGGAGACTTTTGCAAGGTAGTAGTTGCCCAGAAATGAGCCTATGCCCTGATAGACGGCAATGAGTACAATCAACAACGGCACGCCAAGGACCATTGAAACGCCGAGAAACTTGGTGTCGTTGGTGCCTTCCAGGGCGCGGATAAAGTGTTTGAGCATGTCGGCCAGCAACGGTTGGCTGGACGCGAAAATCACGAAACCGACAATACTGATCGCAAAAGCACCCCAATACGGCAGCACATACTTGAGCAGTCTCAAATAGACTTTCAGACTGGATTGCTCACTGGTTTTGGCCATTCGGCACGCCTCATACGACTGGCTTGAGAGAAAAGATGCGGATTGTAGCAGCGAACGAATTGCAAGATTGGCTCGACCACGGCGAGCTTCTGGAAAAAGACAGTTTTGGGCCGAAGGTGGTGCGCTTGGCGGACGGCCGTTTGCTCAAGATCATGCGCAGTCGCCGCACGCCGCTGCTGGCCCGCTTGCTGCCCTCGGCACAACGTTTCAGCCGCAATGCGCAACGCTTGCAACAGGCCGGCATCGCCACCCCGATCATTGATGAAAGCGTGTGGATAGACCGCGAAAAAGGGGTCAGCGCTTGCCTCTATCAGCCCCTGCCAGGCGAGCCGCTCGACGGCCTGTTCCGCCACGACAAACCCCGGTTTATAAAATTGCTTCCGCAGTTGGCGGCTTACATCTATCGCCTGCATCAGCGCGGCATTTACTTTCGCTCGCTGCACCTGGGCAACATCTTGCTCACGCCTGATGGCGACTTCGGCCTGATTGATTTCCTCGACTTGCGCTTCAAGCGCGCGCCGCTGAATAAGCGCCTAGTGCGGCGAAACTTCGAACACTTGCGCGGCTATTTACAGCGGCGCAAGGTCGAGGGTTTTCCGTGGGACGATTTGCTTGCGGCTTACGCGCGGGCCAGCAGCGCGTCGAGCTGATCGCGCTGCAGCTTGGGAATCAGGCGCTCCGGCAGCCGGCTTTGCGCCGACAGGTTGTACACCTGAAATTGCGGCTTGATCACACGCTCAGCCAGTAGCTGAAAGCTCGGCAGAATGTAGTCATCGAAGTCGCCATCCAAGCGACTGGGCACCGCTTTTTCGCCGTCCTCATAGAAGCGGCCGGCCTTGGTGTTCAAGTCCACGCCCACCAGCAGCACCTGTGTAAACCCCAAGTGATAGGCCAGTTGGATGCCCGCATAGGGCACGGTGCGGCCGTTGAAGTAGCCTTTCTGTAGATTGCGACTGAAGCCGATGCGGTTCGGCTTTTGCCGGAACCAGGAATAGTTGCACTCGATGTCGTCGTCGTTGCGCATCGCCCGCGCGAATTGCCGTGGGCTCAAATGCCGGTGCGCCTCGTCGCAGCGCCCTGCGCGCTCGAAGCGAAACACCGAGCGCCCTTCCAAGGCGTCCGGCACGGTGCCCAGCAGGGTTTCAATCACGCGCGGGGAAAGCACCAAGTGGCGAGCATGCTCGACCGCTTGCAGCATCAGTGGCAGACGGTTGCGAACGAAGCTGCTGTCGTCGCACAGGTAGTAATCGGGCGCCATGCCGACAGAGGTGAAGCGGCAGATCGAGCCGTTCAACGCCATCATCGGGAACTGGCCGTATTGCTCCAGCGGGAAATTTTTAGTGGACGGCCCGGACGCCACGATAAATACCGGACCAGAGCGGCTGTTGCGACACGCGTCGAATGATTCGAACGGCACCGATTTATTCGAAAGGTAAAACTCGCCCATCCAAGGCGTCCCTCTTTTCATGGAGGTGTCGAGAATCGACACCACTCCCTATGATTTTCGATAAACGTGACAGCGCGGGGTTCAGACTGATTTAGGTTCGCCCAACTTTCGGCTGGCCAGCACCAGGCTCAGGCCAATCGGCAGCCAGGTCACCAACCAATCGGCATTGGGCTTGAGCCACACGCCGATGCCATCGGTCATCAGCGACACCGTCGCAAACACCCAGATCGCCAGTACCGCCTGACCGAGCGGCGCGGTGCGGTTGCGCCAGGCGCGCCAGGCCACGCTGGCCCACAGCATCAAGTACAACGCCAAGCCGATGACGCCTTCACGCGCACCGATATTCAGGAACAAGTTGTGCGGGTGTTTGAAGGTGCGGTTCAGCTCAGGCACAAAAATGCCGTATTCGTTGAAGCCATAACCCAGCACCCCGTTGCCCAGCATCAAGTTCAGGCCGCCAGCCCATAGCGTCGGACGTGCCGAGGCGCCACGTTGAGTCAGTACATCCGGGCAGACCACGGCGACAACGGCAATAGCAGTGACGCCTAGCGCAATCAGCGCGTAACCGCGACGCGAGCGCAGTGCCACCACCATCACGACAAAGGTCAGTATCAAGGCGAGCCAGACGCCACGCGTTTGGTTGACGACCAGAAACGCGACATAGCCCAGCGCTGCCACGGCCAGCAGGCCCAACTGCCACATCGGCAAGCGTTGCGTTGGGCGCAGGAAATAGGCGAGCAGCGCCAGAGCGCCCACGGCATGAGCCGCCATGATCGCGGTATTCCAAACACCCAAGGCGACCACACGCCCAAAAGGCGGCGGGTTCAAAAGGAAATGCGCTACCGAGGCCAGTGACAGCACGCCGCCGAACAGGGCTGCGCCGAACAGCCACGTCTCGATGCGGATGCGTGCTTGCGAGGCCAGTACGATGCCCAGCAGCGATAAGGTCACGTAGAGGGTGACCTTGTAATCGCCGATCAGGTCGTCGCTGCCTTTAATGGCCAGCACCAGCCAGGTCCACGCCATAAACAAGCCGAACAATGCCAGCTCAGGTTGCTTCAGTGCGGCGCGAAAATCGGCGCGAAACAGCGCCGGAATGACCGGCAGCCACAACAGCGCAATGATTGCCTGGTGGTAATGCTTAGTAGGTAGAAACCAGGCGAAGCACAGCAGCGCCGTTAACCCCAGACATGCCCAACTCGGCAACGAAACCTTGCGCAGTACTGCAATACCTTTCATCCATCAACCCTTGTTCAACATGCGCTGTGCCACTCGTTTCAACTGCGCAGCGTCGGCGTTTTGCCAGCTGCCCTGAATGCAATAGTCGTGCGCCAGGTAGCGCAGGAAGTTGCGTTTCACCCTTTCATCCAGTGGCCAATCCGGAAAGCTTTTGGCCGCCGCCACCAGCTCGTCGGTGGAGTCGGCGTGCATGACCACGCCGGGAATATTGAAAAATGCCTGACCGAGGGTGAGCACCGGCTTGCCCAACAACAAACTCTCCAGCCCCACCGTCGAGTTCAGCGTGATTACGAACTGGCTTTGCTCGATCAACTGCTGAGTGGCATTGCCGTTGGCAAACAACAGGCGTTCATGGGTGCGTTGGTGCAGATCGGGATACACCTCGCGACTCGACGGGTGTTCCTTGAACACCACGGTCATGCCGGTCTCCGCAGCCAGTCGTTCGCCCAAAGCAAACAGCTCCCGCATGTTGCCGACCCACGGGGAAAACAGGCGCACTTGCGTGTCGCGGTCGTCCTGGAAGGGAATGAACACGTAACGCGGCGGCAGCTCGATAGGCACCAGGTCGCTCACGCGCGGCTTGCGTGGAATCAGCGTCACCTCGTCCTCACCGTCGGCCGCCTCGGGCTCGGGGTAGTTGAGATAGAACTCCTGATCGCGCGGCACAGAGTTGCGGAAGTTCACCCCTTTGGCATCCAGCGTGGTGGTGTCGGGCAACAAGCCATTTTCAAAGAAGAAGGTGCCACAGGCGGCCGGCTTCAGCGCCAGCAGCAACTGGCAGTAACGGTGCGAGCCGTTCCACACCACCAGATTCTTCGGCTTTTCGCGCTTGAGCAAGGCGTTGGCGCGCAGGGCGATCCAGGCTAATTCCAGGCGCAGCAAAGCGCGATAAAACGAGCCTTCGTATTTATTCTTGACCCGCCGCTCCTGGCACTTTTCCTCTACCAGATGCGCCCAGTCGATACGCGAAATAATGGCCGGCAGTTGCCATGGACGCGGCCAGGGCATTTGTCCCGGCACCACGACTTTGCCCTGCAGGTCCGTCTCGTTGAGCAGGCGCTGGAAATAAATGCTTTGGTGCTTGGCCAGGGAGAAAAAAAGAAACTGGGTCATGGTCGATCCGTGCCATTCAAAGGGGCGTGCTCGATGTCGTCGGGTAAGGGCTGATCGCGCAGCAAGCACTCAAGCACACGCACGTTCTGCGCCAAGCCTTGCGAGCCATGAGACAGATGAAACAGCGCGAAGGCGCGAGCGACTTTCACCTGTTCGTCGTAAGCACCGACGATCTGCTCAAGGCGCTGCTGGAGCGCGGCCGGCGTTTCGATCCGCGATCCGAAAAAGCGCTCCTGGGCGAAAATGTCGCCATCGTCGCTAAGGTTGGCGTACAGCACCGGGCGCCCAGCCAAGCCAGCCTCAATCACCGCATTGGACATGATGTTGACCACCACCGACGCCTGGCCCAGCGCCTCGGCCAATGAGCATTCGGCGGCGAGCAGTTGCACGTTGGGCAACTCATCGGCCACGGGCTGCCAATAACCCGCCTGGCTGCGCGGGTGGCGCTTGATCAACACCTGCCAGTTCGGGTTGGCAGCGGCCCAATCGCGGAGCAAGGCATAGGTGCGCTGATAGCCGGGCTCTTTCTCTTTGTCCGGCCCAACGCCCAGCACCAGCAGACGCTTTTGCTGCGGGTCGGCAAACGGTAAGTCGTACGCGGTGTCGATCATGTGCGAGCCGGCCAACACGGCGGTGCACTGGCCAAAGCGCAACGTCCGCGCCTGCAGCGCTTCCAGCGAACTGCGGCCGAATAGCAGGTAAAAGTCGTAGTCGTTCATGCCCAGGCGCCGCGAGCTTTCCACCGTCGAGGCATGGGCCAGCTGCACCAGCGGCCGGCCACGGGCGTTCATGGCCAAGCGCAGAAAAGGCGAGTAGAGACTGCCGTTGCGGTCGTTGAGCAGCACCGCCGGCTGATGGTGGCTGACCAGCCATTGCGCATACGCGGCATAACCGAAATAGCGCAGCGGCACCGGGTGCGGCGGCGTGAGCAGCAGGCGTTCACGGCAGATGACCTGCGGGCTCTGCAACGCCGTTTCGACCAGCGCATGACCGCGCTCGCGCATGGCCTGGATAAAGGCTTTTTTGCGGGCAAAGGCGATCACTTTGGGGGCCGACTGCAACAGCAGAAAGTCACAGGGTTCGGCAACCACCTGCGCGGCCAGACGACGACGGGCGCGCCAACCGAAGCGCAGGTCGGCAAGCGCCTCGCGAGCGAAGCGTAACGCGCTGCCGACCACGCCGTAGCGCTCACGCAGCAAGTGCCAGCGGTAACGGTCCAGCGCGTGCGCGCGGTCAGCCCAAAGGGTTTCGGTGGGGCGAGAAATCATCGTTTCCCGGCCATCATTGGCAACGCCCAAAACCGTGTGCGCACGGCGTCATCAGTGAAGCGCTCGCGCAAACGCAGGGCCATGCGCGCGCGGCATTCTGGCAGGCGCTCGGCTTCGCCAGCCTGGCGTTGCAGCTGGCGCGCCAGCTCGGCAGCGTCGCCGAGCGCGAACAACAGACCGACCCCGGCCACCACTTCCGCGCCGCCACCGCAGTCGGTGCAAATGACCGGCACTTCGGCGGCCATGGCTTCGAGCAACACCATGCCGAACGGTTCGTGGTCGGAGCTCAACACAAACACATCGAAGGCGCGGAAATAACGGCGGGCGTGGGCCACCTGGCCGAGAAAACGCACCCGCTCGGCCACACCCAAATGCTGCGCCAGCGCCTTGAGCGCAGCCTCCAGCTTGCCACTGCCCATGATCACCAGCAGGCTGTGGGCCGGCAGATTTGGCAGGGCTTGGGCGAAACCGCGAAGCAAAGTGGTTTGGTCTTTATCCGGGTGCAAGCGACCGACGTTGCCGACAATCCATGCATCGCTCGCCAGGCCCAAGGCCTCACGGGCCTGCTCGCGGCTGAGTAGCTCGGCGTCAATGGCCGCTGGGTCAATGCGGTTGTAGAGGGTTTCAATCCGCTCAGTCGGCCAACTTGGCAGGCTCTCGCGCAGGTCGTCGCGCACCGCATCAGACACGCCGAGCAAGCTCAGGCGGCGTTTGAACCAGTTGGCGAACATAAAGCGCGAGCGCCGGCGATAGTCGCCAAAGGCGTGGTGCACGCCGATCACCGGCAAATTGCTGCCGAGCAAGGCGACGTATACCGGTTTGAAGCGGTGGGCGATGCAAAGCGCGAACTGGCGTTCACCGACAATGCGCTTGAAGTCGCGAATGGCCGCTAGCTTCAGGCCGCGCACTTCGGCGCTGTGGTAGCCGAGAAAAATCACTTCGTCGGACCCCGACCCCGCCTCCACGGCGGCGCTCGGTTCACCGGTCAGGTAGACGGTGGTGACCTTGTAGGGCGTGCCATCGAAAAGGCTGGCGTACTGACGGGCGCAGTCCAGGAACGGCCCGTCATAACCATGGCAGAACTGCAGAACGCGCAGTTCAGTTGAGCGTGTCATACCCGTCCGCGCCTTCCTTGATCACCAAAATGTCTTCCATGATCAGGTACTGCAGATCCGAACCGAAGAACATGTTCAGCGCGTCGGTAGGCGAGCAGATCATCGGCTCGCCACGACGGTTCAGCGAGGTGTTCAGCGACACGCCGTTGCCGGTCAGGCCTTCCAGGGCCTTCATCATGTCGTAGTAGCGCGGGTTGTATTCGCGCTTGAGCACCTGGGCTCGGGAAGTGCCATCTTCGTGCACCACTTCCGGCACACGGGTTTTCCACTCTTCGGCCACTTCAAAGGTGAAGGTCATGAACGGTGCCGGGTGATCGACTTTGATCATCTGCGGGCCGACGGTATCGAGCATCGACGGGCAGAAGGGGCGCCAGCGCTCGCGGAACTTGATTTGTTCGTTGATGCGGTTGGCCACCCCGGCGATGCTCGGGCAACCAATGATCGAACGACCGCCGAGGGCACGCGGACCAAACTCCATGCGGCCCTGGAACCAGGCCACCGGGTTGCCGGCAACCATGATTTCGGCGATGCGCTGCGGCATGTTGTCGATTTGCTTCCACTTCGGCTTGCTCGCGTGCCGCGCGCAGGCGGCAATCACGTCTTCGTTGGAATACGAAGGGCCGAGGTAAACGTGTTCCATCTTCTCCACCGGCACACCACGCTTGTGCGAGATGTAGGCGGCGGCGCCAACGGCAGTGCCGGCGTCACCGGAAGCGGGCTGCACGAACAGCTCTTTGACTTCCGGGCGGGCGATGATGCGCTGGTTGAGTTTCACGTTCAGCGCGCAGCCGCCGGCGAAGGCGATTTTGCCGGTTTCTTTGAGGATGTCGCCCAGGTAGTAATCCATCATTTGCAGCGCCAGCTTTTCGAACAGCGCTTGCATGCTGGCGGCGTAATGAATGTACGGATCGTCGGCGATGTCGCCTTCGCGTTTCGGACCGAGCCACTCGATCAGCTTGGGCGAGAAGTAGAAGCCCTTGCCGTTCTCTTTATAGCGACGCAGGCCGATGACGTTGGCGTACTCGGTGTTGATGATCAGCTCGCCGTTCTCGAATTTGGCCAGACGCGAGAAATCGTATTTGCTGGCGTCGCCATACGGCGCCATGCCCATAACCTTGAATTCGCCGTCGAGCATTTCGAAACCGAGGAACTCGGTGATCGCGCCGTACAGGCCGCCGAGGGAATCCGGGTCGAAGAATTCTTTGATTTTGTGAATCTTGCCGTTCTCGCCGTACCCGAAAAAGGTGGTGGCGTATTCACCTTTGCCGTCGATGCCCATGATCGCGGTCTTCTCGGTGAAACCCGAGCAGTGATAGGCGCTGGAGGCGTGAGCCAGATGGTGCTCGACCGGCTCGATTTTGACTTTCTTCGGATCGAAGCCCAACTGCTCAAGGCACCAGACGATCTTGTTGCGGTAGCGCTTGTAGCGACGATTGCCCATCAGAATGGCGTCGAGCGAGCGGTCCGGCGCGTACCAGTAGCGCTTGGCGTAGTGCCAGCGGGCTTTGCCAAAAATGCTGATGGGGGCGAACGGAATGGCGACCACATCGACGTCCGACGGTTTGATGCCGGCCTGTTCCAGGCAGAACTTGGCCGACTCGTACGGCATGCGGTTCTTGGCGTGCTTGTCGCGCACGAAGCGCTCTTCTTCGGCGGCCGCGATCAACTTGCCGTCGATATAGAGCGCAGCGGAAGGATCATGACTGAGGGCGCCGGAAAGGCCGAGAATCGTCAATGCCACGGGAAACCTCTTGCAACGACGCAGGACCAATGCCTGCGCGAAAAAGTCGGACGGCAAACCGAGGGTCGCCTGATAAAGCCGGGGATTATAGCCGCTGCGTTGCGCTGGGCGCGAGCGGAGCGCCAAAGCCCTTGCGTGCCGCTGCGCTCAGAAAACGTCAGTGATATCAGGCGCAAGGCGAGGATGACAAAGGTTTGCCGCAGCCAATGTGGGAGAAGCGAGGTGGCGGAGGCTTGCCGCGAGGACAGGAAAATGCCCGAAGACCGAGACCGTTAAGCTCTATTTGCCTAACCTGTATATACAAGTGTATATAGGTGCTCGTGACCCTTTTACCGGCATTTTTCAGGACTTCTCCCTATGTCGAATCGACTGCTTCTTCAGCCCGGCCAACTCTCCCTCGACCAGCTACGCGCGATTTATCAGCAGCAATGCCCGATCGAACTCGACCCGGCCGCCAAAGCAGTGGTCGACACCAGCAACCGCACGGTGCTGGAAATCATCGACAACAAGCGCACGGTTTACGGCATCAACACCGGCTTTGGCCTGCTGGCGCGCACCTCGATCCCGACTGAATCGCTGGCCAAACTGCAGCGCAATCTGCTGCTGTCGCACTGCACCGGCACTGGTCCGCTGCTGGATGACGCCAGCGTTGGTTTGATCATGGCGCTGAAAGTGGGCTCGCTGGCTCGCGGTTTTTCCGGCATCCGCTGGGAAGTGATCCAAGCGCTCGCCGCGCTGTACAACGCCCAGGTGTACCCGTGCATTCCCTCGCAAGGTTCCGTGGGCGCCTCTGGCGACTTGGCGCCGTTGGCGCACATGTCCGCCGTGCTGATCGGCATTGGCCGCGTTCGCCATAACGGCCGTGAAATGGACGCCGTTGAAGGCCTGGCCATTGCCGGCCTGACGCCGATGGTGCTCGGGCCGAAGGAAGGCCTGGCGCTGATCAACGGCACGCAGGTGTCCACGGCGCTGGCGTTGCGCGGCTTGTTCGCGACGGAAAAATTGTTCAGCGCCGCCGTCGTGGCCGGCAGCCTGAGCGTTGAAGCGTTGAAAGGCTCGGCGGTGCCGTTCGACCCACGCATCCAGGCGGTGCGCGGCCAGGCCGGGCAGATTGATGTGGCGGCGTTCTACCGTGAGCTGCTGGGCAGCACCAGCGAGATTCGCGAATCCCACGCCGACTGCACCCGCGTGCAAGACCCCTACTCCCTGCGCTGCCAGCCACAAGTGATGGGCGCCTGCCTGGATCACCTGCGCTTTGCCGCGAACATTTTCCTGCGTGAAGCCAACGCCGTTTCCGACAACCCTTTGGTCTTCAGCGCCGATGGTGACGTGTTGTCGGGCGGCAACTTCCACGCCGAACCGGTGGCCATGGCTTCCGACGTGCTGGCCCTGGCGATTGCTGAAATCGGCGCGCTGTCGGAGCGACGCATTGCGCAATTGGTCGACCCGGCGCTGTCCGGCCTGCCGGCATTTCTGGTGCGCGAAGGCGGCTTGAACTCGGGCTTCATGATCGCCCAGGTGACCGCCGCAGCGTTGGCCTCCGAGAACAAAACCCTTGGCCATCCGGCCTCCATCGACAGCTTGCCGACCTCAGCCAACCAGGAAGACCACGTGTCCATGGCCACCTTCGCTGCCCGCCGCCTGCTCGACATGGCCGGCAACAGCAGCGCCGTAGTCGCCATCGAACTGCTCGGCGCCGCGCAGGGCGTTGACCTGCACGCGCCGCTCAAAACCTCGCCGCTGCTGATTGAAGTGCTGAAAATGGTGCGCCGCGAAGTGCCGCACTACGACGAAGACCGTTACTTCGCGCCGGACATCGCCGCCGCACGGGCGTGGGTGGAAAACGGTACGTTTGGACAGTGGCTGGCGTTTGATCGGTTGTATTAACAGCATCGAGGCTGAAGCCTCTCCCACAATAGATATGCCTCTGTGGGAGAGGCTTTAGCCTCGATTTTTGATCGACTGAAGCTCAATCAAGCAATACGGATAGTCAGCCTGAAACCTCAGCGTTTGCAGCTGGCCGCCTGCGCCATGCAAGCAATCGTAGCGCCCCAGCTCCACTTCCCCGCCTTCAACCTCTACCCGCAACCCATCCCCGGCACTGAACACCAGCACGGTCGCCGCCGAGGTGAACACGCTGCTCTCCCCCGCCGCCATCCACTGCAATCGCGCGCTGCAACGCTGCGGTGAATAGATCAGGTTGAAATCGCGAATCGCCCCGCCAAGCAAGCTGCACTGCACCTGGCTGTCACCGGAAAATGCGTACGCATCCAACGCCTGTAGCGGGCGGCTCATTTGCCCGTCCACTTCAAGCTGCATGCCGTCGCCTTCCAGCACGGTGATGATGCGTTGATAGCCGGTGAATGCAGAGAACGGTCCCGGCTGCGTGACGTCAGCGATGGACAGGCGCCAGGCAAACGCCTCAAGCCCGTCGCCATCGCGGGCAATTTCCAAGGTACTGCCGGCGCCGTTTTTCCACGGCATGCGCACGTAGTCAGCGGCGCGCAGCACCTGCCAGGTCATGAGGCGAAGCGCCCTTCCAGACGATGACGAGAACCGGGGTACAGCAGGCGCGCGACCGTCACGGTGCGGCGCCCAGACCACGTGCGGCGGCGAATCAGCAAGCACGGCTCGCCGCGCTCAATTTGCAGCAGCTTGCATTCGCTCGGCTCGGCCAAAATCGCTTCCACCACATGCTCGCCTTCGCTCATCGGGGCGATTTGCATCAGGTAGGCGTACGGCGTGGCGACGGTGAAATCCTGAGTCAAGTAATCCGGGGCGACGCTGGCGTTTACGTAGCGGTCTTCAATCTGCACCGGCACGTCATTTTCGTAATGCACGATCACCGAATGGAACACCCGCTCGCCTTCGCGAACATCCAGCGCCATGGCGCGCTCGGCGCCGGCTTTTTCTTCCTCCAGGCGCACCACCACGCAATGGTGGCGATGGCCGCGAGCGGCGATTTCATCGGCGATGTTATGCACTTCAAACAGCGCCGACTGGCCTTTGGGCTCGGCCACAAAGGTGCCGACGCCTTGCATGCGCACCAACAGACCGTCGGCCGTGAGTTCACGCAAGGCGCGGTTGATGGTCATGCGGCTGAAACCGAGTTGCGCCACCAGCTCGCTTTCCGACGGCACGCGGTGATGGGGCGGCCAGGCGCCGGTGTGAATCTGCGCGCTGATCATCTGTTTGACTCGCGCGTACAACGGCGCGGGTTCGTCGCCCAGTTGCGCGGCCAGGGTGGCCATCTCGGACTGTGGAGCAGACACAGCAATCTCCTCGGCAAAACTTCGCGACTGGCGCGACGGTGGCGAGAGTTTACGTTTCACGTTTGCCTCTGTATATGTATATACAACCTGAATTCGCTCTGGAGCGCCCGGAACATGCCTGTTTTCTTTGCTGAGCGCGCCTTACTGGCCGGGGGCTGGGCGCGCAATGTGCGCCTGACCGTAGCCACCGATGGCGTGCTGCAACAGATTCAAACCGAGGCCACCGACGAGGGCGCCGAACGCCTGAATGGCCCGCTGCTGCCGGGCATGCCCAATCTGCATTCCCATGCGTTTCAGCGCCTGATGGCCGGGCTGGCGGAAGTGGCCGGCAACCCCAACGATAGCTTCTGGACCTGGCGCGACCTGATGTACCGCCTGGTCGCCACGCTGAGCCCCGAGCAGATTCAAATTATTGCCCGCCAGCTGTATATCGAAATGCTCAAAGCCGGCTACACCAGCGTCGCCGAATTCCATTACGTGCACCACGACGCCAACGGCCAGCCTTACGGCGATCCGGCTGAGCTGGGCTTGCGCATCAGCCAGGCGGCGAGCGACAGCGGTATCAGCCTGACGCTGTTGCCCGTGCTGTACGCCCACGCCGGTTTTGGCGGCCAGCCACCCAGCGAAGGCCAGCGGCGCTTTATCCACAGCAGCGACAGCTATCTCGCGTTGCAACAACGCCTTCAAGCCGCCCTGGCCGATCAGCCAAACCAGCGCCTGGGCCTTTGCTTTCACTCGTTGCGCGCCGTTACGCCGACACAAATCGAGCAGGTGCTGGCGGCCAACGCCAGCGACAGCCCGGTGCACATCCATATCGCCGAGCAACAAAAAGAAGTGGATGACTGCCTGGCCTGGAGCGGCCAGCGCCCGTTGCAATGGCTGTTCGACCACGTCCCGGTGGACGCCCGCTGGTGCCTGGTGCACGCCACTCACGCCAACGCAGAAGAAGTGCGGCAGATGGCGGTCAGCCAAGCCGTTGCTGGCCTGTGCCTGACCACCGAGGCCAACCTGGGCGACGGCATTTTTCCGGCTGTGGATTACCTGGCCCAAGGCGGACGGCTGGGCATTGGTTCGGACAGTCACGTGTCGGTGAGCGTGGCCGAAGAATTGCGCTGGCTCGAATACGGCCAGCGCCTGCGCGACCAGAAACGCAACCGCCTCTACCGCAGCGATCAGCCCATGATCGGCCGCACCCTGTACGACGCCGCCCTGCTCGGCGGCGCGCAAGCGCTGGGTCAGCCGATTGGCCAATTGGCCGTCGGCAAACGGGCAGATTTCGTCGTGCTGGATGGCGCCGACCCGTACATCGCCTGCGCCGAACAGGACGCCATTCTTAACCGGTGGCTGTTTGCCGGCGGTGATCGGCAGGTGCGCGATGTGATGGTTGGCGGCAAATGGGTGGTGCGCGAGGGCCGGCACACTGATGAGCAAAGCAGTGCGCAGGACTTCGCCGGGGTACTGAAGGCGATGTTGGGGTGACCGGACGAGCTTCCTGCGCATCACGAGCCCGGCTCGCCGCGCTCGCGCGGATAACGGAGCCTGATCGTGCGTTAACCGCGGGTTCGGTTAGCAAAGCGAAGCCCAACGCCGTCGCCCACTCGACATTTATTCCACACGCACTGCACGGACGTTTTTTTTGCTGCGCACCGCGGGCATACTAGGCCGTCTTCATCCCGGTATCGCCCGCCCCATGCTTCGCACCCTGACTGCCATTGTTCTTGCTCTGCTGCTATGCCCGGCCGTAGCCGACGAGCGCGCGGATGCGCAAAAGCAACTCGACGCTGCCCAGCGCGACGTTGTCGAACTGCAAAAACTGCTGAAGAAAATCGAAGCCGACAAGTCCGGCATTCAAAAGCAGTTGCGTGGCACTGAAACCGAAATGGGCGATCTGGAGAAGCAGATCAATACCCTTGAGCAACAGCTCAAGAACAACGAGACCGAGATCCAGCGTCTCGAAGGCGAGAAAAAAAAACTTGAGGGCGCGCGAATCGAGCAGCAAAGGCTGATCGGTATTCAGGCCAGGGCGGCCTACCAGAGCGGGCGACAGGAATACTTGAAGCTGTTGCTCAACCAGCAAAACCCCGAAAAATTCGCCCGCACCCTCACCTATTACGACTACGTCAGCCAAGCCCGCCTCGACCAGCTCAACACCTTCAACGAAACCCTGCGCCAACTGGCCAATATCGAACGCGAAAGCGCGGCGGAAAAAGCCCAACTCGCTGAGCGCAAAGGTTCCCTGGACGAGCGCCGCGACAAGCTTGCTCTGGTTCGCAAAGAGCGCCAGCAAGCCCTGGCCAAGCTCAACAGCGATTCGAAAAACAGCGACCAAAAGCTCAAAGCCCGCCGGCAAGAACAAGCGGCGCTGGGCAATGTGCTGAAAACCATTGAGGAAACCCTGGCCCGCCAAGCCCGTGAAGCCAAGGCGGCGGAAGAAGCACGCAAGCGTGCCCAGGAAGAACAGCAACTGGCCATGGCCAACCGCCGCGTCGGCCCTGGCCAGAAGCCGGTCAGCGCACCGAGCGGCCCCGTGGTTTCCAGCGATGGCGCGGTGTATGGCGGCGCATTTGCCAGCAGCCGTGGCAAGCTGCCGTGGCCGGTCAATGGCCGCATCGTTGCGCGATATGGAACCCAACGCGGCGACGACGCTCGTACAACATGGGACGGCGTACTAATCGGCGCCGCCGCCGGCAGCCAGGTGCGCGCCGTGCACGGTGGCCGGGTGGTATTTGCCGACTGGTTGCGCGGCTCGGGCCTGCTGGTGATTCTCGACCACGGCAACGGTTACCTCAGCCTGTACGGACACAACCAAAGCTTATTGAAAGACGCGGGTGACATCGTCAAAGCTGGCGAGCCGATTGCGACAGTCGGCACCAGTGGCGGCCAGGACACCCCCGCGCTGTATTTTGCGATTCGTCAGCAGGGCCGCCCCAGCGACCCCGCGCAATGGTGTCGGGCGCAGGGATAGGCCCCGTACCTCTTAATAGTGGAGCTCGTTCGATATGCCGCATTTGTCTCGCCTTAATTCCCTGGCCCTGGCTATCGCGCTGGCGCTCGGCGCCCCGCTCCTGCACGCCGCCACTGACGTCGACGCCGCCACCGCACCGCCTGCGGCCAGCGCGCCAGCCACGAACAAGGCGCCGCTGCCGCTCGACGAGCTGCGCACCTTTGCCGAAGTGCTCGACCGCATCAAAGCCGCCTACGTGGAACCGGTCGACGACAAAACCCTGCTGGAAAACGCCATTAAAGGCATGCTCAGCAACCTCGACCCACACTCCGCCTACCTCGGCCCGGAAGACTTCGCGGAGCTGCAAGAAAGCACCAGCGGCGAGTTCGGCGGCCTGGGCATTGAAGTGGGTCTGGAAGATGGCTTCGTCAAAGTGGTGTCGCCCATCGACGACACCCCAGCATCCAAGGCCGGCATCCAGCCCGGCGACCTGATCGTGAAAATCAACGGCGAGCCCACCAAGGGTTTGTCGATGATGGAAGCCGTCGACAAGATGCGCGGCAAAGCCGGCGAGAAAATTCAGCTGACCCTGGTGCGCGACGGTGGCGAGCCGTTCGACGTGCAACTGACGCGCGCCGTCATCAAGGTCAAGAGCGTGAAGAGCCAAACCCTCGAACCGGGTTACGGCTACCTGCGCATCACCCAGTTCCAGGTCAACAGCGGCGACGAAGTGGGCAAGGCGCTGGCCAAGCTGAAGAAGGACAACGACGGTAAAAAACTTCGCGGCCTGGTACTCGACCTGCGCAACAACCCGGGCGGCGTGTTGCAGGCAGCCGTGGAAGTGTCGGACCACTTCCTCACCAAAGGCCTGATCGTTTACACCAAAGGCCGTATCGCCAACTCCGAACTGCGCTTCTCCGCCGACCCGGCCGACGCCAGCGAAGGCGTGCCATTGGTGGTGCTGATCAACGGCGGCAGCGCATCGGCTTCGGAAATCGTTGCCGGCGCCCTGCAAGACCAGAAACGCGGCATTCTCATGGGCACCAACAGCTTCGGCAAAGGCTCGGTGCAAACCGTGCTGCCGCTGAGCAACGACCGTGCGCTGAAAATCACCACTGCGCTGTACTACACGCCTAACGGCCGCTCGATTCAGGCCCAGGGCATCGTGCCGGACATCGAAGTGGCGCGCGCCAAAATTACCCGCGAAGACGACGGCGAAAGCTACAAAGAAGCCGACCTCGCCGGGCACTTGGGCAACGGCAACGGTGGCAAAGACAAAACCAGCAACGAGCTGAAGGCGCAGAGCGGCAAAGCCAACCTGCAAGATCAGGACTTCCAGTTGAGCCAGGCGTTGAGCCTGTTGAAAGGGTTGAACGTTACGCGTAGCCAGTAACGATCAGCTTTAGCCGCGGTTGCTTTGGCAAAAGAGCATCGCGGCTAAAGCCGCTCCTACAGAGATCAAAAGATCAGAAGATCAGAAGATCAGAAGATCAGAAGATCAGAAGATCAGAAGATCAGAAGATCAGAAGATTAATTGTAGGAGAGGCTTCAGCCTCGATGCTTTCTGATTACAGGTAGTTAGCTGAAATCTTGTCCACGGTGCCATCGGCACGCATCGCATCCAGTGCTTTCTGCAAACGCTGAATCACCTCGTCCGGGGTGTTGAGGTTCATCGCCAGGAACAGCTGGTTATCGTTGAAGCGCAGCACGGTCACCAAGCCGTTCACGCCTTCCTGCTTGGCCATGTAACGCCCTACCGGGTCGGTTGTCGCCCACAGGTCAATTTTGCCTTCCATCAATTTGCTGACGTTTTCCTGGTCGCGCAGCGCGTTCACCGGCGTCATGCCTTTGCCTTCCAGATACTGACTGACCGAGGCGTTCTTGTAGGCGCCGAGTTTGTAGGCGTTGGCTTCTTCAAGGCTGTTGAGCTTGAGCGTGCTGCCCGGCTTGGCCATCAGCACGGCGCTGGTATTGGCCAGCGGGCCCACCCACTTGAACATCGTTTCGCGCGCTTCGGTGCGGGTGGTGGAGAACAGGCCGTAGTTGGCGTTGTCTTGCGTCAGCTTGTAGAGACGATCCCAAGGGAAGCGCAGGGTCAGGTTGTACTTGATGTCGGCGCGCTTGAACATTTCGCGCACCAGATCGGCGCTGATGCCATCGATGCCTTCGTCGCGGGCGAAGTTTTTGTCGTCGACCGCCATGTTGAAGGGCGGGAAATTCTCGGTCAGCAGCACCACTTCATAGCCTTCCGGCAATTCAGCATGGGCAGCGGCGGCGGTCAGGGCCAAGCCCAGCAACAGCGAACGTGAGATTAACTTCAGCATGATGGTGTGATGTCCTATCGACAATTTTATTGTGAGCAGCCGGGCTTCGGCGCAAGCGCGCAATCGTACAGGGAGCGTTGGAGAAATTTGTGACACAGCGCTCAGAGCGGAGCGAGCGTTTCCCGGCACATAGCGACCGGGAGTGGCAGGGGCGAGATAGACGGTTTCCAGCCATCGCGGCTCAAGCGGATCGCCGCTTTCGCCGCAATGCCTTTAGGGCCTAGAGGTAGTTATTGGTCACGTCTTCCACAAAGCCGTCGCTGCGCATTTCATCCAGCGCTTTCTGCAAACGCTGAATCACCTCATCCGGCGTATCGAGGTTCATGGCCAGATAAAGCTGCGCGTCGTTGAAACGCAGGGCGGTGGACAAGCCGCTCACACCTTCCTGCTTGGCCAGGTAGCGGCCGACCGGGTCGGTGGTGGCCCAGAGGTCGATCTTCCCTTCCATCAATTTGCTGACGTTTTCCTGGTCGCGCAGCGCATTCACCGGCGCCATGCCCTGGCTTTCCAAGTGCTGGCTGACGGCGTCGTTTTTGTAGGCGCCAACGGTGTATTTGCTCGCTTCCTTGAGGTTGCTCAGCTTCAGTGTGCTGCCGGGTTTGGCCAGCAATACCCAGCCGGTTTTCGCCAGCGGCCCCACCCATTTGAACAGCGGTTTGCGCTCTTCAGTGTAGGTGGTGGAGAACAGGCCGTAGTTGGGTTTGTCGAGGGTCAGCTTGTAGAGGCGGTCCCAGGGGAAGCGCAGGCTCAGCGAGTATTCGATACCGGCGCGCTTGAACATTTCGCGCACGATCTCGGCGCTGATGCCATCGATACCATCGTCACGAGCAAAGTTCTTGTCGTCGATGGCCATGTTGAAAGGCGG
Organism: Pseudomonas sp. AC229; assembly: GCF_979254655.1. Taxonomy (NCBI): domain Bacteria; kingdom Pseudomonadati; phylum Pseudomonadota; class Gammaproteobacteria; order Pseudomonadales; family Pseudomonadaceae; genus Pseudomonas; species Pseudomonas sp. AC229. The sequence continues at coordinate 70,060 of NZ_CEEDHK010000009.1, read as the reverse complement.
GAAGTTTTCGGTCAGCAACACCACTTTGTAGCCATACGGCAGCTCGGCATGGGCCAGCGTGCTTGCAGCCAGTGCAAGGCCCAACAACAGCGAACGGGTGAACACTTTCAGCATGATTTTGTCCTGTCTGCGATCGCATCGATCACACCGCGGACGGCATCGCTAAGCGTTCACCTGTGCATGCACGGACCCGGCACACGGCAGGTTAGGCCGCTGTTCGTTTCGTGGCGTGGCTCGAGAATATAGGTCGGTGCTCGGCAGGCTTGTGGCCCGCGTTGCGATGCTCTTCTTCTTGGAATGCCTATGTTGCAACGGGAACGTTTGGCCGCGCACCGTGGGTAGCGCGGCCGATTCGGCCCTACAGATAGCTGTTGAGGATTTCGTCGACGAAGCCCTCACTGCGCATCTTGTCCAATGCACCCTGCAGCTTCTGTACCACCTCATCGGGGGTCTCTTTATTCAACGCCAGGTAGAGTTGGGCTTTGTTGAAGCGCAGCACAGTTTGCAAACCGCTCACGCCTTCTTGCTTGGCCAGATAACGACCGGCCGGGTCGCCGGTGGCCCACAAATCGATTTGCCCATCGCGCAGTTTTTGCGCGTTTTCCTGATCACGCAGCGCCAGGATTGGGTCGAGTTTGTGCTCGGTCAGGTACTCGGCAATGGCGTCACCTTTATAAGCGCCGACCTTGTACTGCTTGGCGTCTTCGAGGCTGCTCAGCGTGATTTTGCTGTCAGGCTTGGCCAGCATGATCCAGTCGTCCGGGCCGATGGGGCCGACCCATTTGAATGAATCTTCACGCTCGGGCAAACGCGCGGTGACGAATACGCCGTAGCCAGGTTTCTCCAGCGCCAGCTTATAGATGCGGTCCCACGGGAAGCGCAGGGTCAGGCTGTATTTGATACCGGCGCGCTTGAACATCTCCTTGACCACGTCGACGGCGATGCCATCGATGTTGTCTTCCTGGGCAAAATTCTTGCCGTTGATGGCCATGTTGTAAGGCGGGAAGTTTTCGGTCAGCAGCACGATGCTGTAATCCGGGTCTACTTCGGCACGAGCACTGCCAGCGAGCACCAATACGGTGCTGGCCAGCGCAAGCAGCAGGCGTTTGAACATTTCGGTATCTCTACTTCTGAAGGTATGTGAGGCGTAACGCGCGGCCTTGGTGGCTTTATGCCAGACCTTGCGCAGCACTATGCAACTTAGCAGCCAGAATGGATCGCTGCAGCCTGAGCGTAGAGCAGCTCTAGCGCACCACAATGCCCCGGGCGGCCATATAGGCCTTCGCCTCAGGCACGGTGTATTCGCCAAAGTGGAAAATACTTGCCGCCAGCACCGCCGACGCTTTGCCTTCGATGATGCCGTCGGCCAGGTGCTGCAAATTACCCACGCCGCCCGAAGCAATCACCGGAATGCCGACGGTTTCGCTGATGGCGCGGGTAACGCCCAGGTCGAAGCCGTTCTTCATGCCGTCCTGGTCCATGCTGGTCAGCAAAATTTCACCGGCGCCCAGGTCTTCCATCTTTTTCGCCCATTGCACGGCGTCCAGCCCGGTCGGTTTGCGGCCGCCGTGGGTGAAGATTTCCCAGCGCGGTGTTTCGCCCGGTAGCGAAACCTTTTTGGCGTCGATGGCGACCACGATGCACTGCGCGCCAAAACGCGAAGCAGCTTCGCCAACGAACTCGGGGTTGAACACGGCGGCGGTATTGATCGACACCTTGTCGGCGCCAGCATTGAGCAGGTTGCGAATGTCCTGCACGGTGCGCACGCCGCCGCCCACGGTCAGCGGAATAAACACCTGGCTGGCCATGCGCTCGACGGTATGCAGCGTGGTGTCGCGGCCATCGACGCTGGCGGTGATGTCGAGAAAGGTAATTTCATCGGCACCCTGCTCGTCGTAGCGACGGGCGATTTCCACCGGGTCGCCGGCATCACGGATGTTCTCGAATTTGACGCCTTTGACCACGCGGCCATTGTCGACGTCGAGGCAGGGGATGATGCGTTTGGCCAGCGCCATGGTTCAGTCCTCAGCCGTTGTAGGCGTCGCAGTAAGCCTGGGCTTCGGCGACGTCCAGGGTGCCTTCGTAAATCGCGCGGCCGGTGATGGCGCCGATAATGCCGGGCGCCTTGGCGTCCAGCAGGGCTTTGATGTCGCCCAGGTTGTGGATGCCGCCAGAAGCGATCACCGGAATCTTGGTGGCCGCGGCCAACGCAGCGGTGAACGGCACGTTGCAGCCTTGCATCATGCCGTCTTTGGCGATGTCGGTATAAACGATGGCCGACACGCCGTCGGCTTCGAAACGCTTGGCCAGATCAATCACCTGCACGGTGCTCACTTCGGCCCAACCGTCGGTGGCAACGAAGCCGTCTTTGGCGTCGAGACCGACAATCACTTTGCCCGGAAACGCTTTGCACGCTTCAGCCACGAATTCCGGCTGCTTCACGGCTTTGGTGCCGATGATCACGTAGCTCACGCCGGCTTTGACGTAGTGCTCGATGGTTTCCAGCGAGCGAATACCGCCGCCGATCTGGATCGGCAAGTTCGGGTAGCGCTTGGCGATGGCAGTCACCACTTCACCGTTCACCGGCTGGCCTTCGAAGGCGCCGTTGAGGTCGACCAGGTGCAAACGCCGGCAACCGCCTTCCACCCATTTGGCGGCCATGCTCACCGGGTCATCGGAGAACACGGTGGAGTCTTCCATCCGGCCCTGGCGCAAGCGCACGCAGGCACCGTCTTTAAGATCGATAGCGGGGATAATCAGCATCAGTCGAACCTGCTCAAGTCTTGGAATTCGGGGAAACGGGTCAGCTCTTTTCGAGTGCCCACAAGTCGCTTTCGATGCTCATGAACCTGTCAGCCAGGTGCGCCTGCACATCGGCAATCGCCTTGTTGTAAAACAGCGGCGCCACTTCGCGGATAAACACCTCGAGCACTTCCTGGGCTTCAAAGCTGCCCAGCTCAAGCTCGAAACGGTCTTTCAGAAAGCGCTTGAGCACGGCCACCGCCGCAGCTTCCTGCGCCGGCTCCAGAGTCAGGCTGGGTGCTTTCTGTTTGCCGCGGCTCATTACCAGCGACCGTCCCAAGCGGCGAAATTCTGCAAAAGCTGCAGGCCGTGGGTGTGGCTTTTTTCCGGGTGGAATTGCACGGCGAAACGCGAGCCATCAGCCAGCGCGGCGGCAAAGTCGACGCCGTAATGACCGCGACCGGCTACCTGGCGGGCATTGGCCGCTTCGATATAGAAGCTGTGCACAAAGTAAAAACGCGCCAGATCAGGAATGCTGTGCCACAGCGGGTGATCGACGGTTTGCGCCACTTCGTTCCAGCCCATGTGCGGCACTTTCAAAGCTTCGTCGTCTTCGACCAGGTCTTTGCCGAAGAAGCGCACCTGACCGGGGAACTGGCCGATGCAATCCACGCCGCCGTTCTCTTCGCTGTGATCGAGCAAGGCTTGCATGCCGACACAAATGCCGAGGAAGGGACGGTCCTGGCTGACTTCACGCACCAGGCTGTCGAAGCCCAGGCGGCGAATTTCAGCCATGCAATCGCGAATGGCGCCAACGCCTGGAAACACCACGCGGTCGGCTTCACGAATCACCGTGGCATCGCTGGTGATCTGCACCCGGCCGGCACCTACGTGCTCAAGCGCCTTGGCCACCGAGTGCAGGTTGCCCATGCCGTAATCGATGACGGCTACCGTCTGCATTACAGGCAGCCCTTGGTCGACGGCATCTGCCCGGCCATGCGCTCATCCAGCGTCACCGCCATGCGCAGCGCGCGGCCGAAGGCCTTGAACACGGTTTCGATCTGGTGGTGGGTGTTGTAGCCGCGCAGGTTGTCGATGTGCAGGCTGACCAGCGCGTGGTTAACGAAGCCCTGGAAGAATTCCTGGAACAGGTCGACATCGAAGCCGCCTACGGTAGCGCGGGTGTACGGCACGTGCATTTGCAGGCCCGGGCGACCGGAGAAATCGATCACCACGCGCGACAGCGCTTCGTCCAACGGCACATAGGAATGGCCGTAACGCACGATGCCCTTCTTGTCGCCGATGGCTTTGGCAAAGGCCTGACCGAGGGTGATACCGACGTCTTCCACCATGTGGTGGTCGTCGATATGCAGATCGCCTTGGGCTTCGATATCCAGGTCGATCAACCCGTGACGGGCGATCTGATCGAGCATGTGCTCAAGAAAAGGCACGCCAATGGCAAAGCGCGCTTTGCCGGTGCCATCCAGATTGATAGACGCCTTGATCTGGGTTTCCAGAGTGTTGCGTTCGACGGATGCCGTACGTTCGGCCATCACCAGCTCCACGAATCTTAATGCGAAAGGGCCCGCATTATAGGCCGGCTTCCGGGTCGTCGGCCATGCTGCGTTGCGTCCTCGCTTTTAATGCTCACGTACTTGAGTACGCTGCGCTTAAAAGCTCCGGGGCGCCTTGCATGGCCTTAGCCCCGAAACCCTTGATCGAGAAATGACAAAGCCGACATTACGTCGGCTTTGTTGTGAAGCGCGGGTTAACTCACTCAGCTAAACAAGACCACGGTCTTAAGCAGCGTCACCCAAATACCCCAAGCGAGCGGGATACCTACGGCCAACCACGCAGCAATAACCAACGGCTTGCTCTTCGGATCCGCAGTCCACTCCAGATTGGCGGCGGTCTGCACGGCGTTGTCGTTACCAATGGCACGCTCGGCCGCCAGCTCGGCGTCGGTCATGAAGTGCTTGGCGGCAACTGGCTTGACCAGCGCGTTGCAGATGAAGCCCACCACCAACAGCCCCGCCAGAATGTACAAGGTGATGTCGTAGGCATCGGCCTTGGCCACGCCAACGCTCAGTTGGTATTCGCGGATGTAGTTCACCAGCACCGGGCCGAGGATGCCGGCAAACGCCCAGGCAGTCAGCAGGCGACCGTGAATGGCACCAACCATTTGCGTACCGAACAAGTCAGCCAGGTAAGCCGGCACGGTGGCGAAACCGCCGCCGTACATCGACAGAATCAGGCAGATGCTGAACACGAAGAACGCCACGCTACCCAGGTGGCCGGTCCACGGCACCAGCGCGTAGAGCATGAAGCCCAAGGCGAAGAACACGAAGTAAGTGGTTTTGCGGCCGATCAAGTCGGAGAACGACGACCAGAAGAAACGACCACCAATGTTGAACAGGCTCAGCAAACCGGTGAAGCCGGCAGCGATGATCGCGATCTGTGCCAGTTGCTCCGGGCTCAGTTCGCCAAAGCTCTGGTGCGTACCGATCAGGCGACCGGCGAACACTTCCTGCAGCAGGGGCGATGCCATGCCGATGATGCCGATACCGGCCGACACGTTCAGGCACAGCACGGCCCACACCAGCCAGAACTGCGGAGTTTTCCAGGCTTTGCTGACGTGCACGTGGCCCTTGGTGATCATTTCGTCGTTGGCTTTTTTCACCGGCGGCGTCCAGCCCTCAGGCTTCCAGCCGGTTGGCGGAACGCGGTAGGCCAGCGCACCACCCATCATGAACACGAAGTAGATAACGGCCATGACGGCGAAGGTTTGCCATACGCCGACGCCGTCCGGGCCAGCGAAGTAACCCATCAGCTGTGCAGCCAGCGGCGCGCCAACCATGGCGCCACCACCGAAACCCATGATCGCCATGCCGGTAGCCATACCGCGCTTGTCCGGGAACCACTTCACCAGCGTCGATACCGGCGAGATGTAGCCCAAGCCCAGGCCGATACCGCCAATCACGCCCGAGCCCAGCCACATGAGCCAGATTTGGTGGGTGTACACACCCAACGCGGAAATCAGCAGACCACCGCACCAGAACACAGCGGAAACCACACCGGCCTTACGCGGGCCAGCATGTTCCAGCCAGCCACCGAAAATGGCGGCCGAGCAACCGAGGAATACGAAGAACAAGGTGTACAGCCAACCCAACATCGAAATCGGCCAGTCGCAATCGCTGGCGAACACTTGTTGGAAGAAGCCCAGATCGGCGCCGCACGCCACTGGCGCGGTAATGCCAATGGCCTTGGACAGCGGCAGCCAGAATACGGAGAAGCCGTACGCCATGCCGATACACAGGTGAATAGCCAGAGCCGCAGGCGGCACTAGCCAGCGGTTGAAGCCAGGAGCAGCGATGATGCGCTCCTTGGACAGAAACGCAGACTTAGCTGCGCCGCCGGCCACTGCAAGGGCGTCAGTCATTTCGAGGATCTCTCTATGTTTTTTAGTATGGGCAGATAGGTGAAGCGGTACGAAGGCGGAAGGATATCGCCTACAGACGTACGACGACTAGGTTTGCGCGTACCATTTGTTGAACAACGCACAATTGACCCACATCAATCTTTCCCAAGAGGCTGTAGCCCAGGCATGCCGGTACTTGTAGAAGAAATAAATGAACCTTCGAGTCAGGATTTAACCGACCTGAACAAGGTGTATCAGGACGCACCCGACTGGCTGCTGGCGCCATTCGCCAGCCGCGAGCAGCTCATCGAAACTGCCCTCAGCCGGCGACAACTAATCGCCGGGCGCTTCAACGACCGACTGTTGGGCGCGGCCCTGCTGGAAAAAGGCGAAAACGCCTGGCGCTTGTCGCACCTGTGCGTACGTGCCGTCACCCGCAAGCGTGGGGTGGCGCGGCGTTTGTTGGCTGAAGTGCGACGCCTGGCAGACGCAGCGGGCAAACCACTGCACCTGGCCGCACCCCAAGGCCACCTCGAAAGCCAAGCGCTGGCCGCCAAAACCGGCCTGGTTCTGCATTCGCTGTAACGCCCCGCCCCAGCCTGGGCACAGCAGCGGAACCACGGCCGCGCGTGCCCATCCAATCCTCGAGCCACTGCCACCGCTGGTCGGCGTTATACTCCGGCATCGTTTTTTCCCGTCTTCGCGCTGCTTTTCAGCGCTCACCAACAAGGAATCGTCCATGAAATCGTTTGGCAAAATCCTGGGTCTGTTCTTCCTCGGAGTCTTGCTGATCCTCGTGGCGCTGGGCTTTGCCCTCACCCACTTGTTTGATCCCAACGACTACAAAGACGAAATCCGCCAGATCGCCCGTGACAAAGCCAACCTCGAGTTGACGCTCAATGGCGACATCGGCTGGAGCCTGTTTCCCTGGCTAGGCTTGGAATTGCACGACGCTACCCTGGCCAGCGCCACCACGCCGAACCAGCCATTTGCCGACCTGCGCATGATCGGCCTGTCGGTGCGCGTATTGCCGCTGCTGCGCCGCGAAGTGCAAATGAGCGACATCAAAGTCGACGGCCTCAACCTGACCCTCGCCCGCGACGAACAAGGCCGTGGCAACTGGCAAGACATCGGCCGTCCGGCGAAACCGGCCGCACCCGCCGACGCCGGCCAAGCGCCGCAAACAACGCCGCCAGCCAACGAAGGCACGCCAGACACCAAGCCGTCGCAACCGATGAAACTCGACATCGACAGCCTGACCCTGGCCAACACCCGCATCGATTACAAAGACGCCAAGACTGGCCGCCAATTCAGCGCCGAAGGCATCGAACTCACCACCGGCGCTATCCGCGAAGGCGCGAACATTCCGCTGAAACTCACCGCCTTCCTCGGCACCAACCAACCGGTACTGCGCGCCAAAACCGAACTGGCCGGCGAACTGCGTTTCGACCGCGCCCTCAAGCGCTACCAGTTCGAAGACCTGAAACTCTCAGGCGAAGCGTCGGGCGAGCCGTTGAACGGCAAAACCGTCACCTTTGCCGCCCAAGGCCAACTGCTGCTCGACCAAGGCGCCCAAGTCGCCGAATGGAACGGCCTGAAATTCTCCGCCAACCAATTGCGCGCCCTCGGCGAGCTGAACGTGCGCGAGCTGGACAAAGAACCGCAACTCACCGGCGGCCTTTCCATCGCCGAATTCAACCTGCGTGAATTCCTCGACGGCATCGGCCACCCGGCGCCAGCAAGCGCGGATGCCAACACCCTGAGCAAAGTCGAGCTGGTCGCCCGCCTGCAAGGCAATGCCAACAGCTTGGCTTTCAACGAACTGAAACTGAAAGTCGACGAAAGCGCCTTCACCGGCAGCCTGGCCGTCACCGACATCGCCAAGCAGGCCTTAAGCGTTCAGCTCAAGGGCGACAAGCTCAACCTCGACAACTACCTGCCAGCGAAAAAGAAAGAAGACGAGCCGCGCAGCAACCGCCAGAACGAAGTCAGTGGCACCCTCGCCAGCGCTGGCCGCGACGGCAACAGCGACCTGCCCAACCCGCCGAGCCAGCAAGCCTGGAGCGAAGAGCCGGTGCTGCCCATCGACCAACTGCGCAAAGTGACCGCCGACCTCAACGTGGGCCTCGGCCTGCTCACCGTCGACAAGCTGCCAATCGAAAACGCCAGCATCAAAGCCAACGCCAAAGACGGCCTGCTGACCGTGGAAAACGTGCGAGGCGATCTCTACAACGGCAACTTCAACGCCACCGCCAGCCTCGATGTGCGCCCGGCTGTGCCGCTGTTGAGAGTGCAGAAACGCATCAGCCATGTACCGGTGGAAAAACTCCTCGCCACGCAAAAAGAAAAACCGCCCGTGCGCGGCCTGCTCGACCTCAACGCCGACTTCAGCACCAGCGGCAACAGCGAAAAAACCTGGATCGAAGCCCTCAACGGCAACGCCAGCTTTGCCCTTAGCGACGGTGCGCTGATCGACGCCAACCTCGAACAGCAACTGTGCAAAGGCATCGCCACCCTCAACCGCAAGTCTTTGAGCAGCGAGCCACGCAGCAAAGACACCCCGTTCGAACAACTGGACGGCACCCTCAGCGTGCGCAACGGCGTGGCCAACAACCCCGACCTGAAAGTGCGCATTCCGGGTCTGCGCGTAAACGGCAACGGCGACATCGACCTGCGCGTGCTGGGCATGGACTACCGCGTGGGCATCATCATCGATGGCGACAAGAGCGACATGCCAGACCCGGCCTGCGAAGTGAACAAACGCTACGTCGACATCGAATGGCCGCTGCGCTGCCGTGGTCCGCTGGAACTGGGCGCCAAAGCCTGCCGCCTGGACAAAGACAGCATGGGCAAAGTGGCCGCCAAACTGGCCGGCGACAAACTCAATGAAAAACTCGAAGAGAAGCTCGGCGACAAAGTCAGCCCGGAACTCAAAGATGCACTCAAGGGCCTGTTCAAACGATGAACCCCGAGCAATTCAGTAACGCGGTACTCGACTGGTACGACCGCCACGGCCGCAAAGACCTGCCCTGGCAGCACAACATCAGCCCGTACCGCGTTTGGGTGTCGGAAATCATGCTGCAGCAAACCCAGGTGAGCACCGTGCTGGGCTACTTCGACCGCTTTATGGCCGCCCTGCCGACCGTAAAAGCCCTGGCCGAAGCCCCCGAAGACGAAGTGCTGCACCTGTGGACCGGCCTGGGCTACTACACCCGCGCCCGCAACCTGCAAAAGACCGCGCAAATCGTCATGACCGAGCATGGCGGTGAGTTTCCCCGCAGCGTCGAACAGCTCACCGATCTGCCCGGCATCGGCCGCTCGACCGCAGGCGCAATTGCCAGCCTGTCCATGGGCGTGCGTGCGCCCATTCTCGATGGCAACGTCAAACGCGTACTGGCCCGCTACGTCGCCCAAGAGGGCTACCCCGGCGAGCCAAAAGTGGCCAAACAACTGTGGGACGTCGCCGAACGCTTCACCCCGCATGAGCGCGTCAACAACTACACCCAAGCGATGATGGATTTGGGCGCCACACTCTGCACCCGCAGCAAACCCAGCTGCCTGCTGTGCCCGCTACAAAGCGGCTGCCAGGCGCACATGCTCGGCCTGGAGATTCGCTACCCCATCGCCAAGCCGCGTAAAACCCTGCCGCAAAAACACACCGTGATGCCGATACTCGCCAACCGCGACGGCGACATTTTGCTCTACCGTCGGCCATCCACCGGCCTGTGGGGCGGCCTCTGGAGCCTGCCCGAACTGAGCGAGCCTGCCGCCCTGGAAACCTTCGCCCTCCAACGCGGCTTGACCCTTGGCAGCCGCCGCGAACTGGCCGGCATCACCCACACCTTCAGCCACTTCCAACTGGCCATCGAACCGTGGCTCATCCACGTCGAGAGCAATACCCCCAGCGTGGCCGAGGCCGACTGGCTCTGGTATAACCTCGCCACCCCGCCCCGCCTGGGGCTTGCCGCGCCAGTAAAAAAACTGCTGAAACGCGCCGCAGACGAATTGAACGCTGGAGAACCGACATGACCCGCACCGTACATTGCCGCAAACACAAACAAGACCTGCCGGGTCTGCCCCGCCCGCCGTACCCCGGCGCCAAAGGCGAAGACATCTACAACAACGTCTCCCAGCAAGCCTGGGACGAATGGCAAAAACACCAGACCCTGCTCATTAACGAGCGCCGCCTGAACATGATGAATGCCGAAGACCGCAAATTCCTCCAGGCCGAGATGGACAAATTCCTCTCCGGCGAGGAATACGCCCAAGCCGAAGGCTACGTCGCGCCTAGCGATTCCGAGAAAAAATCGTAAGCGCCCGGATTAATTAAATATTTTTAAAAAAGCGTGTTGACAGAGGTGCTTCAAATCCGTCTAATAGCGCCCCGTTGGCCCAGGTAGCTCAGTCGGTAGAGCAGGGGATTGAAAATCCCCGTGTCGGCGGTTCGATTCCGTCCCTGGGCACCATTACATCTAAGCCCCTGATTCCTAACGGTTTCGGGGGCTTTTTGTTTCTGGCCTCCTCAGCTGCGCCCCAAAAGTCGTACAAAGGAGGCGTACAAAGTGGGTGCCATGACAACCCTTTCCAGATGCCCGAAGACCGGCAACTACCAATACCGCAAAACCATCCCGGAGAAGCTTCGCGCTCTGATAGGGCGCGGGAGAGAATGGAAGGTGTCCTTCGGGACCAAGTCGCTGGCTGAAGCCCGCGTCCTCTTCTCCGCCGAATCCGCCCGCTGCGAGGCTGCACTTGCGCTGGCCCGCGCCAGCTTACGCGGCGAATCCACCCTGCTGCCCGCCGACGCTCCAAAGTTGGCCGACCGGTGGGCCGCTGCCGAACTGTCCAGTTGGGAGAGCGACCCGGATCGCATCACCCAGTTCCTTGCGTTCTCTGGTGATGAAGCGTTCAACCCCAACGAGATTCTTGCAGGTCCACGTGACCGCAGCCTCCAAGGAATCCTGACGGACGCTATTCGGCAAACGCTGACCTCTACAGGTCACCCCGTTCCGGCATCGTCGACCTCAGCCTACGCCGCACTTCACCAGGAGTTCTACGGGGCTTGGCGCACGCTCTGCGAAACGGCGTTACAGCGTCATGGTGGCGATTGGCGAACGACCCCCACCCTACCCTCAGCCTTGCTCCCGCTTTCACAAGAACAGCGCACACAAGAGCGTATAGCGGCGGGGCTGAAGCTTTCGCAAGTGTTCGCGCACTGGGCGGAATCTAAGCGCCTGGACAGCAAAGGCTTGAGCGACATGTCGAAGACAATCGCCGAGTACGAAGACAGCATGCTCCGACTTATTCACGTGGTCGGCGATGTCCCTGCTGCTGCCGTAACAAAAGCAACCATCCACAACCTCCGCAACCTCCTGGGCAAATTGCCGAAAGGACGCTGGAAGCCGGGCGTGTCAGTGGATTCCTTGCAGTCCCAGGTTGAGCGTGGCACGTCCACAACCATGAGCCTGGCTACCATACGGAAGAAGCTGACGGCTCTGTCGACTGTGTTCCGGTTTGCCTGCGACCGCCTCGAAGCGCTGCCTGAAGACCCGGTATCCGCATCCGGCGTGTTACGCGACCTTCGCCTTGCAATCAACAAAGGGACGCGCAACCAAGACAAGGAGGACAAGGGTTACACCCGAACTGAGTTGGTCACGATCCTATCCAGCAGGTTGTTCAAGGACAGTTGGACGCCTCCACGTGCCGATTACGGCAAAGCGTTGTACTGGCTGCCACTTTTGATGGCATACACAGGGGCGCGCCGGGAGGAAGTCGCACAGCTCCTCGCTGCGGACCTTGAGCAAGACGAAATGTCCGGGGTGTGGTGTATGGCCATCCGACCAGGTGACGGCAAGACGCTGAAGACCGCAAGCAGTCGGCGCAGGGTTCCGCTGCATGATGACCTCATAGCCCTTGGCCTCCTCGACTACAGGAATTCACTTCCACTCAATGGCCGCTTGTTCCCGAAGCTGAAGCCGCACAAAGATGGCCTCGGCCACGCCATCGGCAAAACTTGGGACAAGTACCTGCGGGAGGAAGTGAAGCTCCAGACGGCCGCCAAGCCAGCACACGGCTTTAGGCACGCCTTCAAGACGATGTGCCGTGAAGTTGAAATCCCCAAGGAAGTCCACGACTGGCTGACAGGGCATTCCGCCTCCAACGTGGGGGACACCTACGGCAGCGCCCCAATAGCCCGCATGGCCAAGGAACTAGAGAAGTATCCCAGCATAGCCCGCATGGCTGGACTGCTGACCTAGCTGGCTGTTTACTCGGTAACCAATCCAGCATCAAAGAGGCGGCCAAATGATAAGCGTGTTTGTAGACAACAACGCCTGGGACATCCTCTACCAACGAGGAATCGACTTGTGCGATGCCCTTCCCGCCTCCGAATTCGGACTTGCCATCACCGGAGAGGCCGAGTTCGAGATTGCGAGCATCCCAGACCAGGGCCTGCTCGCCTACGTACGCGCCAGTATTGGCTCGCGACGAATCCCGACAGACAGCTACTTTGGCTTTGGGACTTCCGGACTGCCACCTGACCAACAACGGGTTGCGGGCTTTAACAGAGGCCGCTTCGCCAGCCTGACCGAGACCACGATCCTGGCCGCAGAGTCTAAGAGGATCAAACCGACCAAGCGCCCGACCGGCCTGTTCAAAAATGAGGCCGATGTATCGCTTGCAGCCCGCTCGCCTCACTCCCTCCTGCTTACCTGTGACAAGAAAGGCCTTCTTGGACAGGTTGAATCCAAGTACGGGGCCACGGTGGTGGACCTCTCCAGTTGGCCTCAGGGAATCCCACTTGGCGACTTCATTCGGAGTCACTGGAAGGGCAACCAAAACGCCAGGGGGAGGGACACGTAAGCGCCCTGCATCCCCCCCTGGTCAAGTGATAGGTTTTTAAGCCCGGCGCCTAGGAGTAACGAGGCCTTCGGCTAGATGAGGGCTCCGAGAGCCCATCATGTGGAGCCCTCGTTAGAAGTCACCAGCTACCATGGAGCCGGCTTCTTCAGCGCGCATCCTAGCGACCTCCATGCCTAGCTGGTGGTGGTCAACGTCGCCCTCCATGGTGTCGTTGTCCTCCGTGGTCGCTGGCTGGCTGACCTTGGGCTTGTACTTCGCTAACAAGAACGCAATACCGTCCGGCCTGTCTACGTCCCGGGCCAGCTCCCGGATAGCCTCGGCAAAGTCCTTCTCCTCATGCCGTCCGTCCACGCCGAACGCGGCTTGGACAATATCCATCTTGATGAGGTGTCGCCGGCCTGCACCGCTGGTGCGCTTGTTCGGCTCCTGGCGCTCCCGCTTGAATTGCCCCCAGGTGATGACGCTCAAGCGGCTCCAGGTGGTCTTTCGCTGCCAGTACGCCTGGAGCTGGTGTTCGAGCTTGTCCCGTGGCGCCTGGGGGTCAATCCTCCCGACCTTGGCGCCTTCTTGCCGGACAGCATCACGGAACCGCTTGATGGTGTTCTCTGACACGCCCAGCAAGGCGGCAGCTTCCTTGACCGCCATCTTCCGGTAGGTATCTCGCTCCAGGTTCATTGCCGTCCAGGCGTTCTCCGTGCGCTCCAGTGGTGAAAGGGACTGGACCACCTGGGGGTTTGCCAGGCGAGCTGCGTCCATCGCATCGGCAAAGCCAAGGCCAGGCAACACCGCGACGTGCGCCGTTTCAATTCCAGCTTTCTGGAGAGCGGCCAAGCGGTGGTGACCGTCCACCAACCAGTAGCGAGTGGGCACGTGGTGGGATTGGTCCGCACCAGGGGCCAGCTCATAGGAGCCGCCTTCTTCGGCTGCGACCACCGACAAGGGGACCTGTTGCCCTTTGGCTTTCATGCTGCGGATCAATTGGTTGATGTGGTCTTTGTACCGCTTGGCGTCGCTGTGCTCCTTGTACTTCTGCATGCCGACGTTCCTGTTCTGGAGCTTCGGGTTCGTGAGGATGGCGTCCAAAGGGATGGATTGAAGTCGTCCCGTCATGGCTTAGCGGCTCCGCACGATTGGGCCCAGGGCAGCCCAACGTGGCTCCTCCCGGTCGGTCTTGGAAAGGTCCAGTAGGTCGCCATCGTCCCAGGCAAACCCAGCGGTGAGGACCAAGTCCATCGCTTCGGCCAGGCGTGTGTCGCGGCATTTCTTCTTGCCCAGGGTACAGGCCAGGGTGGTCAGTCGGTTCAAGTGGTCAGGGCGTAGGTGCAGGTTGAGGCGCACCAACTTCTGTGGGGAGTTCATGGATCAATGTCCTTTTTTGATAGGTGTGCGAGTACGTCCCGCCTGGTCAAAGTCCTGGCAGGGGCGAAGGTCGCTGTTAGGGAGAGTTTCTAGGTCGGTGCAGCGTGGGTGACGCGAGGGAAATGGCTTCGTGCAAGGGGTGGCCGTAAATCAACCCGGGGGCCGGTTCGGGTCGGCTGGAGTTCGCCCTTGCTCCTTTCCTTCAAGGAAGGGCACTAATTCATACTGCCCAGTTCACAGTGGCTGTGACGTCCTGGACGCTGGATTAACTGAAGACTGGGGGCAAATCTCCGTGCGGATCGGATGAAGCCCCCCCCGGAAGGCTCCTGCTTAATCGCCTGCTTTGGCGTTCTTGATGGCGCGCATGACGGTGCTGGTGCTGACATTCAAAAGGTGGGCGGCTTCCCGGATGCTGGTTCCCTTGCCCACCAACGCCAAGATGTCAGCATGCTTTTGCTTGTTGACTCCCCGCCCCTTGTAGGCGCCGTTCTTCACGGCCTTGGCGATGCCTTCGGCTTGGCGTCGACGACGGTCTTCGTAGTCCTTACGGGCTACGGCAGCCAGCATATCCAGCAGCATGTCGTTAATCGCGGCCAACATCCTGGAAGTGAAGGCGTCAGAGGCGGCGTCGGGATTGCCCATGAACTGGTGGGAGGTGGGCAAGTCCAGCGCAACCACACGGACCTCCTTGGCCTTGATGATGCTTCGGAGCTTTTGCCAGTCGGCGTCGGTCAGGCGTGATAGTCGGTCGACTTGCTCAACCAAGAGGATGTCACCGGGCTGGGCGTGGTCGAGGAGTTTGAACAGCTCGGGCCGCTTCAATGACGCCCCGCTTTCGTTCTCCAAGTAAGGCGTGCCGATGGTCCGGCCGTGCTGCTTGGCAAAGTCCTCCAGCGCCTGGGTAGCGCGGGTGGCATCCTGTTCCGTGGTACTAGCGCGAAGGTAAGCGCGGACGTGCATGACGATCTGGTCCTTGTGGTCGTTTAAGTGATGTCATGATGACCGTGCTTGTTTAGGTAGTCAACCGAAACCAAACGACAACAAAAGCGCACACATTCGCCGTGGTCGTCGGGGTATACCCAAACGACAACAATAACAACGCCAAGCCGGAACGCCGAGCGGCCCGCCGAAGGTGATGCTTGGGTGTGTGTATTCCTAGACTGGCCGTAAATGGGCGCCGCCGCCCTGAAAGCCAGGAGCGACGGGGGGTAGAGGGGGGAATGGGGCCACTTCGTTACTTACTAAAGCCCGGACGGTTTTTTGGCCAAAAAATAGCCTCCGCTTGCCAGTTGGCTGACGCTTCAGATGGACCGCTGATTGACCCTTTTGGACAGCTCCTCCGCCGTCTCCTTGCGCTCGGAGTAACGGTCGACAAGGTCGGGCCGTTCGCGCAGCAGGAGGGTGAACTTCACCAGCTCCTCCATGACATCAACGACGCGGTCGTAGTACGCCGACGCCTTCATGCGGTCCTGGTCGTCAAACTCCAGGTACGCCTTCGGCACAGACGACTGATTGGGGATGGTGAACATGCGCATCCAGCGGCCCAGGACGCGGAGCTGGTTGACCACGTTGAACGACTGCGACCCGCCACACACCTGCATGACCGCCAAGGTCTTGCCCTGAGTTGGACGCACTGCGCCCATGGTCAGGGGAACCCAGTCGATTTGCGCTTTGAAGACGGCGGACATAGCCCCGTGCCGCTCCGGCGAACACCAGACCTGCCCCTCGGACCAGAGCACCAGGTCCAGCAGCTCGCGGACCTTGGGGTGGTCCCCTGGAGCGTCGTCAGGCAGGGGCAGCCCGGACGGGTTGAAGATGCGTGTCTCTGCACCGAAGCGCTCCAGCAGGCGAGCGGCCTCTTCGACCAGGAGCCGGCTGAAGGACCGGGGACGCGTCGATCCATACAGAAGCAGGATACGGGGGCGGTGGGCCTTCGCTTCGGTGTCCTGGACCAGTGCGTCGTCGAGGTTGGGGAGGTCGTGGGTCATGGTCGTCTCCGGCTACAGGGTGCTGATGCGGTCGAGTTCGCTCTTCAGCTCGTCACGGCTCAGGCGGTCAAACGGCAAGGCCAGGAACGCGCGGCAACGCACTTCGATACGGGCCAAGGTGGCGTGGAAGGCAGCAGACACAGCAGCCTCATCGCCTCTCACATCGGATGGGTCGTCCAGGCCCCAGTGGGCCTTCAGGGCAGGGCCGAAGTACACCGGGCAGGCTTCCCCGGCAGCCTTGTCGCAGACGGTGATGACGACGTCGGGGACGCTCTCTTCAAAGGCGTCGTTGCCCTTGCTGGACAGCCCCAAGATCGACACGCCTGCTTCTTGCAGCGTCACCAGGGTGCGCGGCAGGACCTGGCCTTTGGGGAAGCTGCCGGCGCTGACCGCCTCAAAGCCAGCCGGGGCCAGGTGGTTGAACATGGCTTCAGACAGGATGCTGCGGCAGCTATTGGCCGTGCACATGAACAGGACTTTCACAGTGACGTCTCCAGTTGGATAGGTAGGTCAGAGTCCCAGCCGGATGGCCAGGGCGGACAGGGTGATGAACAGGATGGGCAAGGTCAGGACGGCACCGACCTTGAAGTAGTAACCCCAGGTAATGCGGATGCCTTTGCGCTCCAGGACGTGCAGCCATAGCAGCGTGGCAAGGCTGCCTATCGGCGTAATTTTCGGTCCGAGGTCGCAGCCGATGATGTTGGCGTAAACCATGGCGTCGCGTACCACGCCGGTCGTGTCCGTTGCCTGGATAGAGAGGGCGCCGACCAGGACGGTGGGCATGTTGTTCATTGCCGACGACAACAGTGCCGACAGGAAGCCAGTACCCAATGCTGCACCCCATACACCGTAGCCGGCCAGGTAGTTCAGCGCGCCTGTTAAGTGGTCGGTCAGCCCTTCGTTCTTCAGGCCATAGACCACCAGGTACATGCCCAGGGAGAACACGACCACCTGCCAGGGAGCGTCCCGCAGGACCCGCCGCGTGGCGATGACATGACCGCGAGTGGCGACCACGAACAGAACAACAGCGCATGCGGCGGCAACCGCGCTGATAGGGATGCCCAACGGCTCCAGGGCAAACAGGCCGACAAGCAGCGCTACCAGGACACACCCGCCAACCCGGAACGTGGCAAGGTCGCGTATAGCCGTCTCGGGGGCTTTCAGTGACGCCAGGTCGTAGGTGGCTGAGAGGTCACGCCGGAAGAACAGCCACAGAGCAGCGAGGGTGGCTGCGACGCTGACAATGTTCACCGGCACCATGACGGAGGCGTACTCGCTGAAGCCCAGGTTGAAGTAGTCAGCAGAGACAATGTTGACCAGGTTGGAAACGACCAGCGGGAGGCTGGCTGTGTCCGCGATGAAGCCGGCCGCCATGACAAAAGCCAGGGTCGATGACGCAGAGAAGCGCAAAGCGACCAGCATGGAAACCACGATGGGGGTCAGGATGAGGGCGGCACCGTCGTTGGCAAACACAGCGGACACCGCAGCCCCCAGCAACACGGTGAAGGCGAACAGGCGGCTGCTTCGTCCGTTTGCCCAGCGCGCGACATGCAGTGCAGCCCACTCGAAGAAGCCCGCTTCATCCAGCAGGAGGCTGATAACGATGACCGCGATGAACGTGGCCGTGGCGTTCCATACGATGCCCCATACGGTGGGGATGTCGTTCAGGGTGACGACGCCCGCCAGGAGCGCGAGCACAGCCCCCAGCGCTGCACTCCAGCCGACCCCAAGCCCACGGGGCTGCCAGATAACCAGCGTGATAGTGAAGATGAAGATAGCAACGGCAATGAACATGGTGGCCCCTGAACTCCCGGTCTAGCAGCAAGCAGCAGCACGGATGGGACGGTCACCCATGTGTTGAAGGCGGGCGTGGTCCTGCTTCAGCCACTCAGTGTTGGCCTCCAGCGTGGCCTTCAGGACAACCCCCACCCATGGCTCCAAGGCCGGGTTGAGCTTGTAGTAGACCCACTGCCCTTGGCGGCGATCCAGAAGCAGTCCGCAGGCGCGAAGTTGGGCCAGGTGACGGGATACCTTGGGCTGGCTGTCGTCGAGTGCACAGACGAGTTCGCAGACACAAAGCTCACCTTCCTGGGCAATGAGCAGCGCAGCGCGGGCCCGTGTCTCGTCGGCAAGGCACTTGAATAGGGCGGGCGGGGTAATCGTGAAAGACATGCGGCACACCTTAAACATACGGAAATACGAATATACGTAAATCCATATATTCATTCAACTGCACCCAGTTGACTGCTTCGCGGATGGGCACTTTCACTTTTGGGGGCATCTTTGGGGGCACGTCGTACAAAAAGGTCGTACAATCGCGCCACTGCTGCGCAGCTGCAGGCCTTGTAATCAGTGGGTCCGGGTGAAAAATGGCGTCTCGGCGGTTCGATTCCGTCCCTGGGCACCATCTTCAAGATTCCAAGCGCTGTAAAACGCAAATTGGAAACGACAAAAAACCCGCCTAGTGCGGGTTTTTTATTGGGCGGGATTTGGTGGCTCTCTCCAGCGAGCCCTTTCTACTTTTCCTCTTTGCCTGCCGCATCCAACGCATAAAACTCATGCAGTTTCGCCTGCAACAATTGTTTGTCCGGCAGACGCGTCTGGTACTCGGCGATTAGCGCGGGCGATAGCGATCTGTTCAGAGCGTACTCGACCACTTCGTCCTCCTTGCTCGCGCAAAGCAGCACGCCGATGGCTGGGTTTTCGTGGGGTTTGCGTACGTCGCGATCAAGCGCCTCCAAGTAGAAATCGAGCTTGCCGAGGTATTCCGGTTCAAAGCGGCCGACTTTCAATTCGATTGCCACTAAGCAATTCAAACCGCGATGGAAGAACAGCAGGTCCAAGGCAAAATCGCGGCTGCCAACCTGCAGGAGATATTTGGAACCGACGAAGCAGAAGTCGCGGCCAAGTTCGCTGAGGAATTCCTTTAGCCGCGCAACTAAACCTTCATGCACATCGCTCTCGGCATGCCCGCTTGGCAAACCTAGAAACTCGATCATATAGGCGTCGCGGAACACCTCTAACGCAGCGGGATGGGTCTGTCTCAACATTCCCGAGACCTGAGGCGGCTGGGTAACGCTGCGCTCGAACAGGGCAGCTTTGAACTGTCGCTCCAATTCGCGACTGGACCACTTTTCTTGAATGGACATACGCAGGTAGAACTCTCGCTCTTCCGGGCGTTTACTTTGACCGAAAATGATCAAGTTATGAGTCCACGACAATTGTCGCGGCAGTGCCGCGACTTTCTCCTGATCGCGATAAACCTCATAAAACTGGCGCATGCGAAACAGATTGCTGCGAGTAAATCCTCGCAGCGCGGGCTGGGTCAGCGCCAGATGCTCAGCCAGTTGCGCCACCACAGAGTCGCCCCACTCAGCCCGCTCCAGCTTACGGCTGATATACGCACCTACTTGCCAGTACAGCTCAATCAGCTGGGTATTCACCGCCTTCGCGGCATGCTGTCGAGCGCATTGAATAAGCGCAAGTACTTCACCGAAACGTGTTTCGCTTGCATCGCTTGGAACAATTGGTCTTGTCATGCGGATGGCCCTCAAATGCTCCTTGATTCGAGCGGCGCCAACCCGTTTTTTTTCCAGAGATCGGCGCTGCACATAGGCACCACCCTAACCGCGGCAACACATGCGCAGCGGGCCGTTACTTCATTGAAAATGGCCCATCCTGATCAGGCGCCAGAGGCGGCCACGAAGATCTGCGGCCCAGAGAGTCCCCTGCCTGACAATACGTCCGTCTAGTTGCAGCGGCTTACGCTAATAACCAGAAACGTCTTACTCATCGTTACAACCACAACCTCAGTAAAGGCCTACCTAAACCATCCCAGGCTCTTAGTAAATGGGGGCGGGGTTGGCCCAAGTGCTGCAGACCTAGCCTCAGACCTTTTTCCATAAACGCGAAATCCAATCCATCTCTTCGAATGAAATATCCGAAGGGCGTGTAGTACTTTGCGCACTCCAACAACGAAGTGCGGAAGGATATTCACTTTGGGCAAGTCGCTAGCAGACCTAACGTCCCGCGAGGCAGTGCTAAACGCAATCGCCGAGTTCGACGCATCAGGGCGAGAGCTTTTTCTCAAAACCTACGGTTACGGCCCAGCGCGGAGTTACGTTCTCCATCACAACGGCCAAAGGTACGACTCGAAAGCGATCGCGGGAGTTGCATACGGCAACCAGCATGGTGTTCCACTCAAAACAGCCGAGTTTTCCGGCGGCGAAAAAACCGTGGCTGATTGCCTCGGCCGACTTGGTTTCTCGGTAACAACCACCCCCCATCCTGCCCAGACGTTAATCCGAGGTTCTGTCTATTTCCGGAAGGAGCTTTTAGCTGCGTATGGAGGACAACTTCAGGCGGGAATCTGGACACCCAAAAACTTTCCGGTGGTCTTCTTGTTTTCTGGCGACAGCGGTAAATCGTTTGGCTATCACGACGACTGGGCAGACGGCCTATTCCTTTACACAGGTGAAGGACAACAAGGCGCGATGACATTTACAGGGGGCAACAAAGCGATCCGTGACCATCGTCAGAACGGAAAGGATTTGCTGGTCTTTAAGGACCTGGGGAAAGGAAAAGGGGTGCGTTACGAGGGGATGTTTGAGTGCGGTTCGTGGCAGTACACCCCGCGCAGCGATAAAAACAATGAAATTCGGCAAGCCATTGTTTTTAACTTAATGCCCGTCTCCGTAGATGCTGAGATAGACCCATCTGAAGCTGTTATCGACTCTGCCGTCATTACGGACCTTGCGAGCCTTAGAGTTGCTGCCTATGCCGCTGCTTCTGCACCTGCCTTGCAAGCAAACCTTTCCGAAGCAAAGCGCTCATGGTTCAAACGAAGCGATGCGGTGAAACGCTACGTGCTTGCTAGAGCTAACGGCATATGCGAAGCATGCGAGGAGCCGGCCCCTTTCAAAAAACGCGACGGCGCGCCTTACTTAGAACCGCACCACACCCATCGATTAGCGGACGACGGCCTCGACCATCCCGCATGGGTCGGAGCGATTTGCCCCAACTGCCACCGGCGCATCCATTCCGGTGAAGACGGCGTCGCCTGGAACGCTAGGTTGATCGATCGCTTGAAATCATTGGAATGACATGGGGGCGGACATGCTTGCGGCAACGTGGCTTTGTTCCAAGCCTTTCCAGCAGTCGCTTAACCGCTGAGACACTGGTTACGTCAGCGGCACTAACGCGCTTATATACGCACCGAACAAATGTCGCGCCACCGGCGCGACTTTCTCGCTAGTTCTAACGCAGCGACCCAACCCCAAACAAAAAACGTCCCTAATGTCCCGCAAGGGAACCACCAAATGAACATGAGTTTTACAAAGCTCATTCAACGCTCTGGCCAGCGCTGGCGGAAGGTTGTTGTCGATGAGGAAGTTCAAGCGGCCAATCCCATTTCGTAGGAGACCGCGGCTTGAGCCGTCGCCGGTTTGATTTCATACAGGGCGGCGACGCGACGGATGCTCTCGCCTTCGGCCAAATAGGCTCGGTAGATTGTTGAGGTGTCGATTCCGACTGCGTTAAGCGAAGGTTTGCCAAAGTTGATTTGGGGATCAAGCACGACCGCTTTGCTGCGTTTGACCGGGTACCAACGCCGGGCTTTGCCTTCCTCCGCATAGTCGATGCCCTCGTAGAGCGAGGGGCCGATCACCTGTTTGAACACCAGTTGGCGTTTTGCCAAATCCAGAATTGTCTCGTCGCCGGTTTCGTCAAGAACAGTAGCGAACACGCTGCGGCCGTCGGTTTGAAAGCGCTTACAGGTAAACGGGTAGGCTTGGTTGAACATTTCCCTGGCTTGGGAAGATGCTGCGCGGATCGCCTGTAGGCTCACACCGTGCTTACGGAAGGCATGGACGAATCGCAGCTCCAGCAGATCATGAAATCCCAGTAGCCGCTCTTCGGTGAAACCCAGTTCCGGCACCCAAAGCCCTGGCTGATCCACACCGTCTGCCTTGTATCCAAACATCCAGCGGCGAATGTCTTTTGCTGAAACCCCTGTGTAAAGGGAAGCCTCAGCGGGCGTATACACACCTAAGCCCAAGAGGCGACTCGGCGAATCTGTCTGCTTCATTGCCCCTCCTTAGTTCGCGGCTTACTTGAAGTAAATGGCGGGCGCTATCAGACGCACTTCGGGCGCTCATCGTAATGCAGCGCTCGCTGCGGCGAAACGAAGAACCGCCTGCCGTTTTCACGTATCAATGGCCTGCTCGCGCTTGCCACAGTTTGCGTGGCGTACCGAAGCCCATACCTCCCAACACGCGCCGTTAAGTGCAAAGGGCTTCGTCGTTAACCAGAAGCGTCGCACTTACCTTTAGCGCCATGTCTCTAAGTGCTACACCCCGAACGACGCCCCCCTTCAAAACTCCACCGTCCCCGCCACCTCAACCTGCCTTGCATCCCCAATCGAAATCAAAAACGCATTGGTCGACGACGAGTAGTAGGTCTTATCAAACATGTTCTTCACGTTGAGTTGCAGCTTCACGTTTTTGCCGCCGAGTTTGGTGTCGTAGCTGGCGAAGGCGTCGGCGACGGTGTAGTCGGGGAGTGTGAAGGTGTTTTCGGCGTCGCCGGCGCGTTCGCCTACGTAGCGGGCGCCGGTGCCGAGGCGCAGGCGGTCGCCGCCGAGGATTTGGCCAAGGTCGTAGACGGCGAATAATGAGCCGGTGTGGCGCGCGACGTTGGCAAGGTCGTTGCCTTGCAATGCCGGGTCTTTGGTGACCCAGGCGTCGAGGTAGGCGTAGGTGCCGATCAGGCTGAGTTGGTCGGTGAGCTGGCCGGTGATGTCCAGTTCCAGGCCGCGCGAGGTGACGGCGCCAGCGGCGCTGGCGAAGGTGTCGGTGGCACCAGAGGGCGTTCGGTAGGTCTGCGTGACCATGACGTTTTCTTTGTCGATGGTGAACAGGGCGAGCGTGCCGGTCAGGCGGCCGGGCATGTCGAGTTTGGCGCCCACTTCCCAGGCTTTACCTTCTTCAGGGTCCAGGCCGTTGATGCTGGCGGTGCCGCTCAGGGCGGCGATGGTGGAGTTGGGTTTGAAGGATTCGCTGTAGCCGCCATAAAGCGAAAATTCGTCGTTCCATTGGTACACGACGCCCACGCGCGGCAGCCATTTCTGACCGTTGATGTCGGTGTTTTTTACGAACGGTCGGCCCTTGCCGGCGAGTTGGTCGTAGAGCTGGTAGCGCGCGCCGCCGACGAGAATCCATTGGTCGTTGAGGTGGATGGAGTCTTGCAGGAACGCGGACTGGCTGTAGACCTTGTCGGTCTGGTCGCTGTCGCTGGCCGACACGGTGGTGGGCTCGGGCACCTGCCCGTACACCGGGTTCTGGGTGTCGAAGCGCACAGTGGTGGTTTGGCGCAGCAGGTCGGAGCGGAAGATTTTTCGGTATTCGTGGTCGACGCCGGTAAGTACTTCGTGGCGCAGGCCGCCCAGTTCCACGTCGCCGGAAAGGTCGAGGGTGCCGAAGTGTTCGGTGCTGACGGCGCCGCGTGTGCCGTCCAGGCGCCGCACCAGGCGTGTCGAGCTGCCGACTGCATAGCCGGTCACGCGCGCTTGGTAGTCGTCGTAGCGGTCGCGGTTGTAGCTGTAGGCGAAGTGGGTTTTCCAGTCGTCGTTCAGGCGGTGTTCCACGTCGAAAATCGCCAGATCGGAGCGGCCTTCGGTTTTGTTGTAGGGCTCGTCCAGGCGCTGTTTGCGCGATACGTCCAGTGGCTTGGTGCTGCCTTTGGCGAGGATGGTACCGCGGTCGAACGGGGTGACGTAGTCGCGGTGTTCCCACGACAGGTTGACGGTGGTGTCGTCGCCAAACCAGGCGAGCGACGGGGCGGTGGTTTTCTCGCGGCTGTTGCCGAAGTTGCGCCAGTAGTCGGCGTCGTCGTAGTCGGCAACCAGGCGGTAGGCCAGGTTGGTGTCGCCGATGGCGCCAGTGCTGTCGAGTTGGCCGCCGCTGCCGTTTTTGCCATCGCCGTAAGTGGAGCTGCGCGCGGTGATGGCGTTGTACGCCTGCAGTTGCGGCTTTTTGCTGACGAGGTTGATCACGCCGCCCGGGTCGAGAATGCCGTAGAGCATCGAGGCCGGCCCTTTGAGTACTTCCACGCGCTCGACGTTGGCGGTGAAGTTGCGGCCCTGCACGGTGCGCATGCCGTCGCGCAGAATCGAGCCGTCGCGGTTGTCGCCAAAGCCGCGTTTCATCACGGCGTCCATGGTGCTGCCGAGGGTGTTGGCCTGGGTGATGCCGCTGACGTTGATCAATGCGTCGTCGAGGTTGCGCGGTTGCTGGTCTTGCAGCACTTGACGCGGGACCACGGCGATGGCTTGAGGAATCTCCAGCAAGGGCGCTTCGCTGCGCATGATTTTGCTGGTGGGCGGCGGTTGATAGCTGGTTGCTTGCTGCGAGCTGGCGTCGATGTTGACGGCGTCTAGGTTCATGGCGCCGTCGATGCTGCGCACCCGCTGCAGGGTGATGGTGCGCGCGTCGCTGTGGCGGAAGGTGTAGCCGGAGCCTTGCAGCAGTTGGCTCAGTGCCTGCTCGGCGCTGAGTTGGCCATTCACGGCGGGCGCTTGCAGGCTGTAGGGCGCGTCGTCGCTGTACACCAGGCTCAAGCCGGTGACGCGGCTGAAGGCGCTCAGGGCTTGCGGCAACGGCTGTGCGCTGATGGCGAAGCTGTAGCGCGTTTGCGTGGCGGCGGGTGGCGCGTCGGCTGCCTGCACCAGCACAGGCGCGCTGGCTGCCAGCAGCAGGGAAAGACCGAGGCCGCGTTTGCCTACCGTTACGTACGTCATGAGCACCTAATCCGTGAAAGTGACCCGACACCGGGCTTGCTGCGATCAATTCGCAATTACATGCACTACACGGATGCCGACGGGGCTTACCTCACCCGTCGGCTGAAATTATTTTTCCCGCTTACCGCAACAGCGTCAGCCCCAGCACGGTTTGACGCTGGAAGCCGACCACGCTGGCGAGCGAGTCGAGCACTTTTTCCGGGTCTTGGCTGGGGAAGCTGCCGCTGATGCGTTGCTGGCCGAGGGCCGGGTTGAGCAGCACGATGCGGTTGGGGCTGTAACGCTGCACGTCGTCGAGCACGTCGCTGAGCGGGGTTTGGTAGAAGGTCAGCCAGCCTTGGCGCCAGGCCAGGCTGGCGTCGCTGTCGATGCCGTCCACCGCGCCGGCCTGCCCGTGTTGGTAGCGCACTTGTTGGTTGGCGCTGAGCACCTGGGCGGTGTCGCCGGGATGCGCGGTAACGCCGACACGGCCGGACTGCACCGTCACCTGCGCGCCCTGCTCTTGTAGGCGCACTTCGAATTGCGTGCCGAGCACCTGCGCTTCGCCATCGGCCGCGCTGACGACGAAGGGCTGGCCGGTGTGGCTGACATGGAAATACGCCGCGCCACGCAGCAGCTCGATACGCCGTTGCTGGTCGGTAAAACGCACCTGCACGGCGCTGTCGGCGTCCAGCAAAACCACGGTCTGATCGGCCAGGGTGATTTGCCGCAATTGCCCCGGCGCCGAAACGTAGTCGGCACGCACCGAGTCCAGCCACCGTTGCGGCTGCCAGCCCAGCAGGCCGAGCATCAGCAACACGCTGGCGGCGCTGGCGAGCGAGCCCAGCCACCAACGGCTTGCCCGGGCACGCGGCGGTGCGTCCATGGCGCGCAAGTAGTGCGCCAGCGCCGCCGCTTCTTCGGCGGCCATGCGCTGCGCCGGTTGCTCGGTAGCGGCCCATAGCGCTTGCACATTGGCGTAGGCCTGCACGTGGGCGGGCTCGGCGTAAAGCCACCGGTCAAAGGCCGCACGCTCGGCTGCACTGGGCTGCGCAAGCAGGCGCTGGTGCCAGCTCAGGGCCACTTGATCGGGCGATGGCGCGTCGTCGGCAACAACGCGCAGCGGGTGTGAACGGCTCATGGGGCGGGCGACTCCAGGCTCGCCTTGCAGGCGTCGAGGGCGCGCATCATATGTTTTTCCACGGCACTCTGGGACACCTGCATGGCTTTGGCGATTTCGCCGTAGGTGCGCCCGTGCACGCGGTTGAGCAGGAAAATATGCCGCGTGCGCTCAGGCAAGGCACGCAACGCGAGGTCGACCTGGTGCAGGTCGTAGCTGGCGTCCAGGGCGGTTTCCGGCGGGCTGGGTTCGGCCAGTTGCTCGGCCAGCAGGCCGGTTTCGTTGCGGGTGCGCGAGGTTTCGCTGCGCAGGTGGTCGATGGCCATGTTGCGAGCCGAGCGCAGCAGGTAGGTGCTGAGTTCTTCCACCTGAACGTGCGGACGCCGCCAGAAGCGCAAGAATAAGTCCTGCACCAGGTCGGCCGCCGTGGCGCGGCAACCGACGCGGCGGCTGACCAATGCTTCCATCCGCGAGCGTTCGGACAAAAACACCCTTAGAAAATCCGCACGCAGCGCCGGCTCAGCCGTAAGCGGCGCAGCAGGGTGCGGATCGTGTTGGGAAATGGGGTCGGCCATGCGGGCGGGAATGTCGCGCGATCAGAATAATGCGCAAATGATAATGCCTTGCATTAAAGCCCGATAGTGGGGCTGGTCGGATACCATCGCCAAGGCCAATAGAGGGCCCCGTTGCGATGCCGCATAATGGCCGCCGTTTTCGCCCGCCCAGGAATCGCACCGTGCCCTGCCCGCCTTCCCCCAAACGTTTGTTGGTCATCGGTTACGTGTGGCCGGAGCCCCGTTCCTCGGCAGCCGGCGGGCACATGATGCAGCTGCTCGAGCTGTTCGTTGAGCGTGGCTGGCACATCACCTTTGCCAGCCCGGCCAACGAGGGCGAGCACAAAGCCGATTTGCAGGCGCTGGGCATTGCCGAGCAAGTGATCGAACTCAACAGCGAAAGCTTCGATGTGTTTGTGCGGGCATTGAATCCGCAAGTGGTGATGTTCGACCGTTTCATGATGGAAGAGCAGTTCGGCTGGCGGGTGGAACAACAGTGCCCGCAGGCATTACGCGTGCTCGAAACGTCGGATTTGCAGTCACTGCGCGATGCGCGCCAACAGCTTCTTAAAGCCCATATCGCGGCCGGCAATGGTGACGAGTGCGACCAGCTTTTCGCCCTGAGCGCCGACGAAATTTATCGGCACATGGCAGCCAGCGATACCGCGCAACGGGAGATTGCCGCGCTGTATCGCTGCGACCTCAACCTGATGATTTCCGACGCCGAAATCGCCCTGCTGTGCGAGCAGTTCCAGTTGCCCGCCGCGCTGCTGGTGCATGGCCCGCTGCTGCTGGACGCAACACCACGCCAGGTGCTGCCGTTCAGTGAGCGGGCGAACTTCATCAGCATCGGCAACTTTCGCCATGCGCCAAATTGGGACGCCGTGCTCTGGTTAAAACAGAGCATCTGGCCGCTGATTCGCCAACAATTGCCGCAGGCGCAGCTGCGAATCTACGGCTCATACACACCGCCCAAAGCCACTGCGCTACACAACCCGGCGCAGGGTTTTCACATCATGAACTGGGCGCCGGATGCCTTGGCGGTAATGGAAACCGCGCGCGTGTGCCTGGCGCCACTGCGTTTCGGCGCCGGCATCAAGGGCAAGATTGCCGACGCCATGCTCTGCGGCACGCCGAACGTCACCACGCCGATTGGCGCGGAAGGCATGCACGGCGAGTGGCCATGGCCGGGCGAAATCACCACCCGCGCTGCCACCTTCGGCGATGCGGCGGTGCGTCTGTATCGCGACGAAGCACACTGGCAGCAGGCGCAGGACCACGGCTGGGCGCTGCTTGCCGCGCGCTATGAGCGCGACCGTTTTGGCGAGTTGCTGATGCAGCGCATCGAGGCGTGTCTGGCTAATCTGGCCGAACACCGTTTGCGCAACTTCACGGGCGCGATGCTGCGCCACCATATGCACAAGAGCACCAAATACATGGCGCAGTGGATTGAAGCGAAAAACCGCCGCGATTAGCCGTTAGCGAGAGGGTTTTCAGGCGATGCGTCCGCGCCAGCGCCGCTTACGGGCTTTCCTGCTGCAGACTCGGCAGATCCACCCAGCGCAACTCGCCAGGGCCCAGCAAAAACGCAGGTCGCGCGCGACGTTTCAAACCACGTTGGCTTTGCGCAATGCGTCGATATCCACAGCAGTTAACCCCAACAACCGCTGCAACACCGCCTCGGTGTGCTCGCCCAGCAATGGCGGCGCCTGACGATATTCCACCGGCGTTTCGGACAAGCGAATGGGGCTGGCCACCTGCGGCAGCGTGCCGCCCAGGCTGTGGGGCACCTCCACGCGCAAACCGCGCGCCAGCACCTGCGGGTCGGCGAATACTTGCGCCAGATCGTTGATCGGCCCGCAAGGCACGCCGGCCTGCTCCAGGGCGCTTACCCATTCGGCCGTGGTTTTGAAAACGGTGGCCTGACGGATCAATGGAATCAGCACCGCGCGGTTAGCGACGCGTTGTTTGTTGTTGGCAAAACGTGGGTCGTCGGCCCATTCGGCATGGCCGGCCACTTCGCAGAATTTGCGGAACTGGCCGTCGTTGCCGACGGTGAGAATGAAGTCGCCATCGGCTGTGGGGAAATCCTGGTACGGCACGATATTAGGATGGGCATTGCCCAGGCGTTTTGGCGCTACGCCGGTGGTGAGGTAGTTCATCGCCTGGTTCGCCAGGCAGGCGACCTGAACGTCGAGCAACGCCATGTCGATATGCTGGCCGAGGCCGCTGCCGCTGCTTTCTCTGTCGCCGCTGTCGCGGTGGGCGAGCGCGGCGAGCACTGCCACGGTGGAATACAAGCCGGTAAGAATATCCGTGAGCGCCACGCCGACTTTCACCGGCCCACCGCCTGCTTCGTCGTCCGGCTTGCCGGTCAGGCTCATCAGGCCGCCGAGGCCCTGAATCATAAAGTCGTAGCCGGCGCGTTTGG
Organism: Pseudomonas sp. AC229; assembly: GCF_979254655.1. Taxonomy (NCBI): domain Bacteria; kingdom Pseudomonadati; phylum Pseudomonadota; class Gammaproteobacteria; order Pseudomonadales; family Pseudomonadaceae; genus Pseudomonas; species Pseudomonas sp. AC229. The sequence continues at coordinate 40,817 of NZ_CEEDHK010000009.1, read as the reverse complement.
CATAAGGACCGTTCTGCCCGAAACCGGTGATGGAGCAATAAATCAGTCGCGGGTTGATGGCTTTTAGCGACGCGTAATCCAGGCCATACGCGGCCAGGCCGCCGACCTTGAAATTCTCCAGCAGAATGTCCGACTGCGCCGCCAACTCACGCACCAGGCGCTGGCCTTCAGGCTGGGTGAAATCCACCGTCACCGACTGTTTGTTGCGGTTGGCCGACAGGTAATAGGCGGCCTCGCTGGTGTTCTCGCCCGCTGCGTCTTTCAAAAAGGGCGGGCCCCATTGGCGGGTGTCGTCGCCAACGCCGGGGCGCTCAATCTTGATCACCTCGGCGCCAAGGTCCGCCAGAATCTGCCCGGCCCAGGGGCCAGCCAGTACGCGGGATAAATCCAGAACACGCAGATGAGACAGAGCGCCGGGCATGGGGGATCTCGTATGAGGGGACGTAACACCGCCTGTAGGAGCGAGGGGGCGGCCACCCGATGCTCACGAAGCTTTTAAGATCAACAGCTTCGCGAGCAAGCTCGCTCCTACAAGAGCAGGGGTTGGCAATCAGAAGAAGGCTTGGATACCGGTCTGCGCGCGGCCGAGGATTAAGGCGTGCACGTCGTGGGTGCCTTCGTAGGTGTTCACCACTTCCAGATTCACCAGATGCCGCGCCACGCCGAATTCGTCGGAGATGCCGTTGCCGCCCAACATGTCGCGCGCCAGGCGGGCGATATCCAGGGCTTTGCCGCAGCTGTTGCGCTTCATGATCGAGGTGATTTCCACCGCCGCAGTGCCTTCGTCTTTCATGCGGCCCAAGCGCAGGCAGCCTTGCAAGGCCATGGTGATTTCGGTCTGCATGTCGGCGAGTTTTTTCTGAATCAGCTGATTGGCTGCCAATGGCCGGCCGAACTGTTTGCGGTCCAGCGTGTACTGGCGGGCGGTGTGCCAGCAGAACTCGGCGGCACCCAGCGCACCCCAGCTGATGCCATAGCGAGCGGAGTTCAGGCAGGTAAACGGGCCTTTCAAACCGCGCACATCGGGGAAGGCGTTTTCTTCGGGGCAGAACACGTTGTCCATGACGATTTCGCCGGTGATCGAAGCACGCAGGCCGACCTTGCCGTGAATCGCCGGGGTGCTCAGCCCTTGCCAGCCTTTTTCCAGCACGAAGCCGCGAATCGCGCCCTCGTCGTCCTTTGCCCACACCACAAACACGTCAGCGATCGGGCTGTTGGTGATCCACATTTTCGCCCCGCTGATGCGGTAGCCGCCGTCGACTTTCTTCGCGCGGGTAATCATCGAACCCGGATCGGAACCGTGGTCCGGCTCGGTCAAACCGAAGCAGCCGATCCACTCGCCGCTGGCCAGCTTCGGCAGGTATTTCTGCTTGGTGGCTTCGTTGCCGAACTCGTTGATTGGCACCATCACCAGGGACGACTGCACGCTCATCATCGAGCGGTAGCCGGAGTCGACACGCTCCACTTCGCGGGCGATCAAGCCGTAGCTCACGTAATTCAAGCCGCTGCCACCGTACTGCTCGGGAATAGTGGCGCCGAGCAGGCCGACTTCGCCCATTTCACGAAAGATTTTCGGATCGGTCTGCTCGTGGCGGAACGCTTCGATAACGCGCGGCGCCAACTTGTCCTGGGCGAACTGCTGGGCGCTGTCGCGCACCATGCGCTCCTCTTCCGTCAGTTGCTGATCGAGCATCAGCGGGTCTTCCCAGTTGAAGCGAGCGTTGGCAGTCATGGGCGAAATCCTCAAGTGTTGGGTGCGGTCCAGCGCGAGGCTGGCGATGGGTTAACTCTAGACAGCCGAGTACAGAAGGCGCAAACGAGGTTTTCGCACACACCTGTGCTAATTTCTCACTCCGAAAAGGCGATAACGCCATTCCTACCCCACCCATAGTGCACATAACGCATACGAGCCCGCCGATGCGCCGTAAAATTCCCAGTACCGCTGCCCTTGTCGCCTTCGACGCCGCCGCCCGCCACCAGAGTTTTACCAAAGCAGCGGAAGAACTCTCGCTCACCCAAAGCGCCGTGTGCCGGCAGATCGCCAGCCTCGAAGACTTCCTCGGCATCGCCCTGTTCCGCCGCTCCCGGCGCGGCGTTCAGCTCACCGAAGCCGGCCTCAGCTACGGCCGACGCGTGGCGGCCCAATTGGACGCGGTTGAGCGCGACACGCTGTCAGTAATGGGCCAGCACGGCGCCAACAGTTTAGAGCTGGCGATCGTGCCGACCTTTGGCACGCAATGGCTGCTGCCGCGCCTAAAACACTTCCAGGCCTTGCACCCGGAAGTGACCGTGAACCTCACCAACCGCACGCGCCCGTTCCTGTTCGCCGACACGGAATTCGACGCCGCCGTGTACTTCGGCGATGCCGTGTGGTCCGGCACCGAAGCGCATTTTCTGATGCCGGAAAATTCCCTTCCCGTGTGCAGCCCTGCCCTGTTGCCGAGCGACGGCACGCTCAGCGCCGAGCGCATCGCCACCTTGCCGCTGCTGCAACAAACCACCCGGCCCTACGCCTGGCGCCATTGGTTCGGCTCGCTGGGCATGAGCGTGCCGCGCGACATGACCGGGCCGCGTTATGAACTGTTTTCGATGCTGGCGCAGGCGGCGCAGCACGAAATGGGTGTCGCGCTGATTCCGCCGTTTTTGATTCAGCGGGAGCTGGCTGAAGGCAGCTTGGTGGTGGCGATGCAGCACGCCTGCGTGAGTGATAAGGCGTATCACCTAATGATTCCTGAGCGTAAAACCGAGACGGCCGCGTTACGGGCGTTTCGCGATTGGCTGCTGGAGCAGGCCAAGGCCTATCGAGAGGCGAGCTCTGGCGTTTAGCCGGCAATGCCTGTGCGTTGGGCAACAGGTAGGGATTTGAAAATCTCGCGACTGAAGCCGCTGCTACAGGAAAAGGGTGGGTGCCAGCCCAGCGCACTACAAAAACCTCTTATTGCCTACGATTCAGCCAGGTAATTAACCCTGTAATAAGGCCAAAAACGAGCCGTTTTTGCCCTCCTTCCGCAGCTTAGCGATAAAAAAAGTCGAAAAAGCGACATAAGCCTGATAAAAAGCATGCGCGACGTTGCGTGGGAAATTGGCGACAGACCAATAACTGCGTGGCTTTCAGCGATTTATGCAGTGAACAGTAAACATTTGCTGACCCCGTAGTCAACAAACCCAATAGCTACAGTTTTGCCGCCGCTTACCCGCCGACAAAACAGATAATTACGATAATAAACAGATAGTTAGGAATACGAAGCAAGCTACGTGACGGATTCGCCATTAACCCGTCTTGACCTGATGAACGGTTATTCACGTCAGGGATGCCAATGCCGCCGCAAACGGCCTGGCGACAAGCTGCAAGCCGCGTTACCCGCTGCTTTCGGCGAGATAGACAGAATGATGGGTCACGACGTGACTTGTAGTTATCTCCAGGGTGGCCTTCAGAACTCCTTGATGGCCTTACGGTTCACCTGCAAAATGCCGCGCCCCGCTACCGCAAGGCTGCCCGACAGAGGTGCCAAGTAGGGATTGTGCTGATCCACCCCAGTGCGCCACCCGCAGTGCTCTGGTTTTTTTGAAAAACGATCACGCAGGAGATTTGAAGTGCACATTGGTGTTCCTCTCGAGACCTTTACTGGCGAAACGCGGGTTGCCGCAACGCCGGAAACCATTAAAAAGCTGATCGCCCAAGGCCATCAGGTGACTGTACAAAGCGGTGCCGGCGTTAGTGCCAGCGTGCCCGACAGTGCCTATCAAGCCGTTGGCGCCAGCATTGGCGACGCCGCCGCAGCCCTGGGCGCCGACCTGGTGCTCAAGGTCGTGGCACCCAATGCCGCCGAGCTGGCTCAGCTCAAGTCCGGCGCGGTGCTGGTCGGCATGCTCAATCCCTTCAACAGCGAAAACATTGCGCAGATGGCTGAACGCGGCGTCACCGCTTTCGCCCTCGAAGCCGCGCCGCGTACGTCCCGCGCGCAAAGCCTCGATGTGCTGAGTTCGCAAGCCAACATTGCCGGCTACAAGGCGGTGTTGCTCGCGGCTCATCACTACCCGCGTTTTATGCCGATGCTGATGACCGCTGCCGGTACCGTGAAGGCCGCTCGCGTGCTGATTCTCGGCGCCGGCGTTGCAGGCTTGCAGGCCATCGCCACGGCCAAGCGCCTGGGTGCGGTGATCGAGGCCTCGGACGTGCGTCCGGCGGTGAAGGAGCAAATTGAGTCGCTCGGCGCCAAGTTCGTTGACGTGCCGTACGAAACCGACGAAGAGCGCGAATGCGCCGAAGGCGTTGGCGGTTATGCCCGTCCGATGCCAGCGTCGTGGATGCAGCGTCAAGCCGTGGCCGTGCACGAGCGCGCTAAGCAGGCCGACATCGTCATCACCACCGCACTGATTCCAGGCCGCAAGGCGCCGGTGCTGTTGAGTGCCGAGACCGTCGAGCAGATGAAGCCCGGCTCCGTGGTGATCGACCTCGCGGCTGCGCAAGGCGGCAACTGCCCGCTGACTGAAGCGGATCAGGTGGTGGTCAAGCACGGCGTGACCATCGTTGGCCACACCAACCTGGCGGCCCTGGTCGCGGCAGACGCTTCGGCGCTGTACGCCCGTAACTTGCTGGACTTCCTCAAGCTGGTCATCGACAGCGAAGGCAAGTTCCACGTCAACCTCGAAGACGACATCGTCGCCGCGTGCCTGATGTGCCGCGACGGCCAAGTCGTCCGTAAGAACGGCTGAGGACAAGAAAAATGGAAGAGCTGATCTCCCCCGGTATCTACAACCTGATCATCTTTGTGTTGGCCATTTATGTCGGCTACCACGTGGTCTGGAATGTGACGCCTGCGCTGCACACCCCGCTGATGGCCGTGACCAACGCCATCTCGGCCATCGTGATCGTCGGTGCCATGTTGGCCGCCGCCCTCACCGTGACGCCGCTGGGCAAAACCATGGGCACCTTGGCGGTGGCACTGGCTGCCGTGAACGTGTTCGGTGGTTTTCTGGTAACTCGCCGCATGCTGGAAATGTTCAAGAAAAAAGCGCCCAAGGCCAAAGCAGAGGGTGACAAGTAATGAGCATGAATCTGGTAACGACCCTGTATCTGATCGCTTCGATCTGCTTTATCCAAGCGCTCAAGGGCCTGTCGCACCCGACTACTTCGCGTCGCGGTAACTTCTTCGGCATGCTCGGTATGGCCCTGGCCGTGCTGACCACCGTGGGCTTGATCTACAAGCTGGGCGCCGACATCGCCACCCAAGGCATCGGTTATGTCATCGTTGGTTTGCTGGTCGGCGGCACCGCCGGTTCGATCATGGCCAAGCGCGTTGAAATGACCAAAATGCCGGAGCTGGTTGCCTTCATGCACAGCATGATCGGCCTGGCGGCGGTGTTCATTGCCATTGCTGCGGTGGTTGAGCCGCAATCGCTGGGTATCGTCAAACAACTGGGCGACGCCATTCCAGCCGGTAACCGTCTGGAGCTGTTCCTCGGCGCGGCCATCGGTGCGATTACCTTCTCCGGTTCCGTCATCGCGTTCGGCAAGCTCTCGGGCAAATACAAGTTCCGTCTGTTCCAGGGAGCGCCGGTGGTGTTTGCTGGCCAGCACAAACTCAACCTGATTCTGGGTCTGAGCACGCTGGGGCTGGGTCTGTTCTTTATGTTCACCGGCAACCTGACCGCCTTCGCGGTAATGCTGGCGCTGGCGTTCATTCTGGGTGTGCTGATCATCATCCCGATTGGTGGCGCGGACATGCCGGTTGTGGTGTCGATGCTCAACAGCTACTCGGGCTGGGCGGCAGCCGGTATCGGTTTCTCGCTGAACAACTCGATGCTGATCATTGCCGGTTCGCTGGTGGGTTCGAGCGGCGCGATCCTCTCGTACATCATGTGCAAGGCGATGAACCGTTCGTTCTTCAACGTGATTGGCGGCGGCTTCGGCGGCGCGACCGACGCGGCAGCCACAGGCGGTTCGAAAGAAGCGCGTCCGGTGAAATCCGGTTCGGCTGATGACGCCACCTTCCTGCTCACCAACGCCGACACCGTGATCATCGTTCCCGGTTACGGCCTGGCGGTGGCCCGTGCTCAGCACGCGCTGAAAGAGCTGACCGAGAAGCTGACGCACCGTGGCGTAACCGTGAAGTACGCGATTCACCCGGTTGCCGGTCGTATGCCTGGCCACATGAACGTACTGCTGGCCGAGGCCGAAGTGCCGTACGACCAGGTGTTCGAGATGGAAGACATCAACTCCGAGTTCGGCCAGGCCGACGTGGTGCTGGTGTTGGGCGCCAACGACGTGGTCAACCCGGCGGCGAAGAACGATCCGAATTCGCCGATTGCCGGCATGCCCATTCTGGAAGCGTTCAAAGCCAAAACCATCATCGTCAACAAGCGTTCGATGGCCAGCGGCTATGCCGGTCTGGACAACGAACTGTTCTACTTGGACAAGACCATGATGGTGTTCGGCGACGCCAAGAAGGTTATCGAAGATATGGTTAAAGCGGTCGAGTAAGAACCGTGCAGTAAAGCCCTTGAACCCCGGCCCACGCGCCGGGGTTTTTCATTTCCGGGGGTGGGTTAAAGGCTAGCGCCGAGGGTGGTCGGAATGACGAAGCAGCCCCAGCAACGCAGCGATCAGGAACACCGAAAAGGCCAGCAGCAGCGCCAGCTTGCCGCCGCCCTGATAAACGAACGCGGCGTCGTGGCAATGCTGAGTGGCCACATCGACACAATCGGCCGTGCGCCGATGCACCACCAGCAACGCTGCCGCCAAGGCCATCAGCAGCACGCCCGTCACCACCAACATCACTTCAACTTTGCTCATCGTAGTTGCTCTCCTGTGTCCGCTCGACGCGTGAAATTTCAGGAGCAAGACCGTACGGACAAGGCCAAGACGAGGCGTTACGACGCAGAGCGCCATGGCGTAGGTCGATTCGTAAATCCGGCGACTGCGCTCGTTTTTGCAGTAGGATCGCCAGCCAGATACGCGCCAGCGCGCAACGAGGAATGAGGCAATGCAGGGAACGATGATGTGGGCCGTAATCGCGGCGCTGGGGGTGTTGGCCGCAGGCGTGATTTACGGCTACAACCGCCTGGTATTCAACCGGGCTCGGGTGGCCGCCGCGTGGAGCGACATTGACGTGCAACTCAAACGCCGCTCCAGCCTGATTCCGCAATTGGTCGACTGCGTAAAACGCTTTATGGCCTACGAGAGCGGCACCCTCGCCGCGCTCACCGAGCAGCGCAGCCAGGCGCAACGCGCCGAGACCGCTGGCGCCCCGGAGCGAGGCGCGGCGGAGAGCCAAGTGTCGGCCACGCTCAAGCAGGTGTTTGCCCGCGCCGAGGCGTATCCCGACCTCAAGGCCGACGCCGTATTTCTGGATTTGCAGCGCAGCCTCAGCGAAGTGGAAGAGCACATTCAAATGGCCCGCCGCTACTACAACGGCGCGGTGCGCGAATTGAATGTGTTGGTGGAGTCGGTGCCCAGCAATGTGATCGCCAAGGCATTCGGTTTTACCGGCGCCGCGTATTTTTCGTTGGACGACGCCAGCCAGGCCCAGCCGCCAAAAATGGAGTTTTGATATGCCTGCCCGCCTGTTGCGCATACTCGCACTGAGTTGCTGCCTGCTGCCCTTTAGCCCGTTGTTCGCCGCTGACGATGAGGTCGACACCGTTGTTGTCGACGCGGCGCAAGAGGTCTCGGCAGAAACGCTTTTCGAGAGCAGCGCGCGTGTCGACAAAGAACGCATCGATCATTTCGACATCACCGTCAAAGTCGAGCCCAGCGGCAATCTGCTGATCACCGAGCGCATCCAAGTCACCGCCACGGGCGACGAAATTCGCCACGGCATTTACCGCGACATTCCCACCACCTACAGCTTGCCAATGGAGCTGGTGCGCAAAACACCCGTGGACCTGCTGAGCGTGACGCGCGACGGCGTCAGCGAACCGTTTAAAAAAGAGCGCCAGCGCTGGGGCGTGCGTTATTACCTGGGTTCGCCGGAGGAATATGTCGAGCCCGGCCAGCACGTGTACGAGCTGCAATACCGCATGGATGCCCAGCTGCATTTCACCGCGAACAAAGACGAGCTGTATTGGAACCTCACCGGCAATCAGTGGAAGTTTCCGATCATGCACGCCACCGCCACGGTGGAACTGCCGGAAGGCGCGCGTATCGACCAACTGACGGGCTACACCGGCTACACCGGGAACCGCTCCGGCCGTGCGTATGAAGTGGTGAGCCAGCGCGACAACGTGGTCAAGTTGGCGACCACCCAGCCGCTCGCGGCTGAAGAGGGGTTTACCGTCGCGCTGGATTGGCAAGCGGGCCTGGTGAAGCGCCCCAACGCGTTCATGCGCGCGGCCAGGTTGGTGTGGGACAACCTCAACGTGCTGATCGCCGTGCTCGCTGCGCTGGGGCTGTTTTCCTATTACTACCACTGGTGGAACAAGGTCGGCCGCGACCCCGCCAAGGGCATCATCGTGCCCCGCTACGACGCGCCGAAAGGCCTCAGCCCGGCCGGTGCCGGCTACGTTTGGAACAAAGGTTTCAGCAACGACTTCAGCAACCTCGAAGCCATGACCATCACCGTGACGGACCTGGCGCGGCGCAAGGTGCTGAGCATTGCCGACTCACCCACCGGCCGCGCGTTTATTGTCAGCAAAGGTGAGCTGGATGCGCAGACGCAGCCCCACGAGCAGGCGCTGTTCGACAAGCTGTTTGACGGCGGAGCGAAGAAGATTCGTGTCGGTGAGAAGTACGTCAGAGCCTTGAGCAATGCGCTGGATGCCCACAGCGAAAAGCTCCGCGAATGGGGCGACACGCTGTTCAGCAAAAACCGCAAACCCTGGTGGTTCGGCTTGTTGGGCGCCCTGCTAGCGTTTGTGGCGATGGGGCTGCTCGGCGACCCGGTGGTGCTGTTCAGTATTTTTCCGATCGTGCTGATTTCCGTCGGTGTCGGCTTGAGCGTTTGGGGTTGGCGCATGCTGACGGGCACGCCCCGCCAATTCATCGGCGTGGTGCCGCTGCTGTTCGGCTTGCCATTTGCCTTTGGCGGTTTGAGCCTGCTGGTGCTGATGTTCAACACCACCTCGCCCATCGCCACGGTCAGCGTGGTGACGATGCTGGTGTTGATCGTACTGTTCCGTGGTTGGCTGGAAGCGCCGACCGTAGAAGGCCGCGCGACGCTGGATGCACTGGAAGGCTACCGCGACTACCTGCAACTGGCCGAAAGCGACAGCCTGGCCCGTGCCGCCGATGCGCCAGCCATGAGCATCGCCTTGTACGAGCGACACCTGCCGTACGCCATGGCGCTGGGCGTGGAAGAACAATGGACCGCCCGCCTGAGCGCTGCGATAGAAAGCGGCGCGGTGCAATGGAGCGAGCCGACCTATCAGCCGGCGTGGTACCGCGACAGCAGCCGCTTTACCACGCCTGCGGCCATGACCAGCGCCCTGCTCGCCGCCGCCAGCAGCGCCTCGACACCGCCGCCGAGCCCCTCCTCCGGCTCAAGCTCAAGCTCGGGCAGCAGCAGTTCTTCCGGCGGCGGATCGTCAGGTGGCGGCGGTGGGGGTGGCGGTGGCGGTGGGTGGTAAATAGCGGGCGGCTAACCTGTAGGAGCGGCTTTAGCCGCGAGCTCTTGACCTCAGCCCAGGTATCACCATTTCCAGGCCCGGCCATCGCGGCTAAAGCCGCTCCCACAGGCTTCGCTGTCCTGTAGGAGCGAGCTTGCTCGCGAAGCTTTTGCTTTAAACCCGGAAGCGCTGCACCAGACTTTGCAGATGCCCACCCAGGCGCGCCAGTTCAACACTCGATGCGGCGGTTTCTTCGCTGGCAGCGGCGGTTTGTTCGGAGACGTCACGCACGTTCAAGACGCTGCGGTTGATCTCTTCGGCCACGGCGGTTTGCTCTTCGGCAGCGGTGGCAATCTGCAGGTTCATGGCCTGAATCGCCGATACCGTGCGGGTGATGCTGCCCAAGGCATCGCCGGCGCTGCGGGTCAGTTGCACGCTGCTGTCGGTGAGCTCGCGGCTGCTTTCCAAGGTACTCGCCACTTGCTGAGTGCCGCTTTGCAGGCCGCTGATCAAGTCTTCAATTTCTTCGGTGGATTGCTGGGTGCGCTGCGCCAGGCTGCGTACTTCGTCGGCAACCACGGCGAAACCCCGACCGGCTTCACCGGCACGGGCGGCTTCAATGGCGGCGTTCAGCGCCAGCAGGTTGGTTTGTTGCGCCACGGATTTGATCACGTCGAGCACGCTGCCGATTTTGTCGCTTTCGCGCTTGAGCTCGTTCATGGCATCGGTGGAGTCGCCCACGGCCACAGCAAGGCGCTCGATCTGCGCCACGGCTTCGCCGACAACCCGGTCGCCGTCACGGGCCTGCAAGTCCGCCGCTTTGGCCGCTTCGGAGGCTTCCTCTGCGTTACGCGCCACTTCCTGCACGGTGGCGGTCATTTCGTGCATGGCGGTGGCGACCTGGTCGGTCTCGATTTTCTGGTTGTTCACGCCGGCGCTGGTCTGTTCAGTCACGGCAGATAGCTGCTCCGCCGCGCTGGCGATTTGCGTGACGCCATCGCGGATGCCGCCAATCAGTTCACGCAAGCCCAACGTCATGTTCTGCATGCTGGTTTGCAGCTGGCCCAGCTCGTCACCGCGACGGGTTTCGATGTCGTGGCTAAGGTCGCCCGAGGCGATGCGTTCCACACGGCGCAGCACGGTTTGCAACGGGCCGACAATTTGCCGGGTGATAAACAACGCAGCGATCAGGCCCAGCACTACCGCAATCAACGAGGCCACCAGCAGCACGGTTTTCGCCTCGGCTTCTTCTTTGTCGCGCTTGGTGTTCTGACTGACGGTGAGCTGCGCGCAGGCGTCGAAAATCTGTTTGATTTGGACATCCAGAATGGTTTGCGCCGCCGCGATATTGGCCAGCGCCGCAGCGAACTGGCCGACCGTAGCGCGATAGCCGTTCAACGCATCGGCCGCTTTCTGCAAGCCGGCGGCCTGCTCGCTGGAAACTTTGTCCGAAAGGGTTTTCAGGTTGCCAAGTGCCTGATCGATGGCGGCTAGCGCCGGCTGTTGCAGCTCAACCCGGCCGCTGTACGTAAAGCCGCGCAGCTCGAAACGTGCGGTTTGAATCAAACTGTTCTGCGCGATCAGGGCGTCGAGCACTTGTTGATGCTGCTCGGCGTTTTCTTCGCTGACGGTCTCGGCACGAACCGCCGTCGAAACGTTGCCCACTTCCGCGACCGCCGCGTCGGCGAACTTGCCAAATTGGCCGCGCAGGGCTTCGCGGGTGGCGACGGCCTGGGTCATCTGGCTGAAGGCTTGGCGATACTGGCTGCTGGCATCGCCCGCCTGCTTGAGCAACACCAGGTCGTTCGGCGACTTCATGATCTGGTTGGCGCTCTGAACGCCGGCGTCGAATTTGTCGAGATTGTCGACCACGGCGGCGTTATGCGCGGCGTCGCTGTTTTGCGCGTAGGTCAGGCGAGCAATACGCACGTCGCGGGCAATGGCGCCCAGTTTGGAAATGGCCGCCAGCTTGTCGCCGCGCTCGAGCACCGAGCTCAACCCCAGCCAACCGGCCAGCGTGATTAACAGCGTGAGTAGCAGCACCGATGCAAAACCAAGAGCCAGTTTTGCGCCGACACTGATATTGCTCAGCGCCTGAGTAAGCCATCCAAACATGGGAGTCTCCAGAAAAACGAGGCAGAGGCGGCCAGCTCTAGTCGGCTGGCTCCTGCGCAATATATCGACTTATCCGACGCAACCTTAAGGAACATTTGGCGCCCTGATACTGGCACTGCTGCCGACTGCGGTGCCGATGCAAAAGTGGTCGATTATCGAACGGCGCACACAGCGCCCATTGACCGAATTAACCGGTTAGTACATTTTCTCCTACACGCTTTTGGCCGCTCGCCTGCCAGAACAACAATAAGAAATGGAGAACGCTTGTATGCCCCGTACCGTGCTGGTGCTTAACGGCCCCAATCTCAATATGCTCGGCACCCGCGAACCGGCCACCTACGGCCACGAAACCCTCGCCGATATCGCCGACCTGTGCCGCCGCACCGGCAGCGCGCTGGACCTTACCGTCGAGTTCGAACAAACCAATCACGAAGGCCAGTTGATCGACTGGATTCACCAGAGCCGTGGCCGCTGCGCCGCCATCGTGATTAACCCGGGCGCCTGGACGCATACCTCGGTCGCCATTCGCGACGCCCTGGTGGCCAGCGAATTGCCGGTGATCGAAGTACACCTCTCCAACGTGCACAAGCGCGAAGAATTCCGTCACCACTCGTACGTGTCCGGCATCGCCGTGGCCGTGCTCGCCGGGTTCGGCAGCAATGGCTATCGCATGGCCGTCGAACACGTTGCTCATCTGCTCAAGGCCTGACCATGTCCCGCACCCGCAGCATTCTGGCCGGCCTGATTGGCGCCGGCATTCAGGCCTCGCGCACGCCGGCCTTGCACGAGCATGAAGGCGACGCCCAGGGCATTCGCTACCTGTATCGCCTGATCGACATCGACGCCCTGAAGATGGGCCTCGACGACCTGCCCACCCTGCTCGACGCTGCCCAGCACACCGGCTTCACCGGCCTAAACATCACCTTCCCCTGCAAGCAGGCGGTGATCCCGCTGCTCGATGAGTTATCGCCGGAAGCGCGCGGTATCGGCGCGGTGAACACGGTGGTGTTCGAGAACGGCAAACGCATTGGCCATAACACCGACTGCCTGGGCTTCGCCGAAGGCTTCCGCCGTGGGCTGAGTGATGTCACCCGCGCGCAGGTGGTGCAGATGGGCGCAGGCGGTGCCGGCGCAGCGGTGGCCCATGCCTTGTTGATTGAAGGCGTTGAGCGGTTAACTATTTTCGACGTAGACGCCGGCCGCGCCAGCGACCTGGCGGCGAACCTCAACGCGCATTTCCCAGGCAACCGCGCGAGCGCCGGCGCCGACCTGGCAGCCGCCATGGCGAGCGCCGACGGCCTGGTGAACACCACGCCGATGGGCATGGCCAAACTGCCCGGTATGCCGGTGCCCAAAGCCCTGCTGCGTGCACCGATGTGGGTGGCGGAAATTGTGTATTTCCCCTTGGAAACGGAACTGCTGCGCGAAGCCCGCGCCTTGGGTTGCCGCACGCTCGACGGCGGCACCATGGCGGTGTTTCAAGCGGTAAAAGCGTTTGAATTGTTCAGTGGCGCGGCGGCAGACGCCGCCCGTATGCAGGCGCATTTTTCGGCGATGGGCGCTTAACGATCACGACCAAACGACACCCTTAACATGGCGCCCAGCGTTGGCGCTTACGAGATCACAACAATGACAAAAATGATCGATCTGTATTTCCGCTTTCTCAAGCTGATCGTCGTGCTGTGCATGCTGGGCATGGTGCTCATGGTGTTCGGCAACGTGGTCATGCGGTACGCCTTCAACTCGGGCATCACCGTGTCGGAAGAACTGTCGCGCTGGTTGTTTGTGCTGATGGTATTCCTCGGCTCGCTGATCGCCTTGCGCGAACGCAGCCACTTGGGCCTCGACCTGCTGATCAAAAAGCTGCCGCCATTCGGGCGCAATCTGTGCCTGGCCGTCGGCCATCTGCTGATGCTGTTTATCGCCTGGCTGGTGCTCAGCGGCAGTTGGCAGCAGGCGCGCATCAACCTCGATGTGGTCGCCCCCGCCTCGGGCCTGTCGATGGCCTGGTTCTACGGCATCGGTGTGCTGTTCGGCCTGACTGCCATTCCGGTGATTGCCGGCGAGCTGGTGCTGGCCCTGCGCGGTCGGTTGCCGCAAGGCAAGGCCGGCGTCGAATCGGTGCACCTGCCAAGCACTGAGGGGAACCGCTGATGACGCTGATTCTCTTCCTCGGCACCCTGCTGGGCACCATGGCCCTGGGTATTCCGATTGCCTTTGCGCTGCTGCTGGTGAGTGTGGTGCTGATGTGGCAACTCGACCTGTTCGACGCGCAGATCATTGCCCAGAACCTGCTTAACGGCGCTGACAGTTTTCCCCTGCTGGCCGTGCCGTTCTTCATGCTGGCCGGCGAGGTCATGAATGCCGGCGGCTTGTCGCGGCGCATCGTCAACATTGCCATGGCCATGGTCGGCCACAAGCGCGGCGGCCTGGGTTACGTGGCGATTATTGCCTCGTGCTTGCTGGCCTCGTTGTCGGGTTCGGCGGTGGCAGATGCGGCCGCTCTGGCTGCATTGCTGATTCCGATGATGGTCCAGGCCGGCCACAACCGCGAACGCGCGGCGGGACTGATCGCGTCGGGTGGCATCCTGGCGCCGATCATTCCGCCGAGCATCGGTTTTATCGTGTTTGGCGTGGCCTCCGGCGTGTCGATTTCCAAGCTGTTCCTGGCCGGTATCGTGCCGGGCATCATGCTCGGGGCGTCGCTGGCGGTGGCCTGGTGGTTCGTCTCGCGCAGCGAAAACGTCGCCACGCCGCCCAAGGCCAGCCGTGCGGAAATTGTCAAAACCTTGCTCGATGGCAGTTGGGCGCTGGGCCTGCCGCTGATCATCATTTTTGGTTTGAAGTTCGGCATTTTCACGCCCACCGAAGCGGCTGTGGTGGCGGCGGTTTACGCCTTGTTCGTGTCGCTGTTTATCTACCGCGAACTGAAGTTCAGCCAGCTCTATGAAGTGGTGCTGTCGGCGGCGAAAACCACCTCGGTAGTGATGCTGTTGGTGGCCGCTGCCATGGTGTCGTCGTGGCTGGTCACCATCGCCGATCTGCCCGGCCAGCTCACCGATGTGCTGCAACCATTCCTCGACTCACCGACCACCCTGCTGCTGATGATCATGCTGTTGATCATTCTGGTCGGCATGGTCATGGACATGACCCCCTCCATCCTCATTCTCACGCCGGTGCTGATGCCGGTGGTGAAGCAGGCCGGCATCGACCCGGTGTATTTCGGCGTGCTGTTCCTGGTGAACACCTCCATCGGCCTGATCACCCCGCCAGTGGGCACGGTGCTCAACGTGGTGTGCGGCGTGGCCAAGTTACGGCTGGATGAAATCACCCGGGGCATATGGCCCTTCTTGCTGGCACAGCTGTTGGTGCTGGCGCTGCTGGTGATGTTCCCGCAACTGGTTCTGGTACCCCTGAAGTTCTTCGCCGGGTAACCGGCTGCTGTAAACCGATGTCTCGCAAACAACAACAAAATGGAGCGCCCTGAAATGAACAAATGGCTGAAACCTTTACTGACCTCCGCCTGCGCCGCAGGCCTGCTGCTCAACGGCCTGACGGCCCAAGCGGAAATTGGCGAACACACCTTGCGGTTCGCTTTTCAGAACGTAAAAGAACACCCGCAGGGCCAGGGCGCGCAGAAGTTTGCTGACCTGGTGAAAGAGAAAAGCGGCGGCAAAATGACCGTGCGTTTGTTCCCCGGTGGCGTGCTGGGCGGAGATCTGCAAACCGTGTCGGCGCTGCAAGGCGCTACCCTTGATCTGACCGTTCTCAACTCCGGCATCCTCGCCGCCCAAGTGCCTGAGTTCGCCCTGCTCGACTTCCCCTTCCTGTTCAACAACACCCAGGAAGCGCAAGCGGTGATCGACGGTGAAGTGGGCCAGGAACTGGCCAAGCGTTTGGACAGCAAAGGCCTGCGTAGCCTCGGTTACTGGGACCTGGGTTTCCGCAACCTGACCAACAGCAAAACGCCCGTAACCAAATGGGAAGACATGTCGGGCCTGAAAGTGCGGGTGATCCAGTCGCCGATCTACCTCGAAACCTTTAAAGCCCTCGGCGCCAACCCGGTGCCAATGCCATTCCCTGAGGTGTACACCGCCCTGGAACAAAAAACCGTGGATGGCCAGGAAAACCCCTTCACCGTTATCAAGGGCAGCAAGTTCAACGAAGTGCAGAAATACCTCAGCGTGACCCAGCACATCTACAACCCGCAGTCGTTTGTGATGGGGGCGAAAAGCTGGGGCAAGTTGAACGCAGAAGAACAAGCGGTGATCACCGACGCCGCCAAGGAAGCGACCGTGTATCAGCGCGAAATTACCGCCACTGCTCAGAAAGAGGCGTACACCGAATTGTCGAAAGACATGCAAGCCAACGCCATCAGCCCGGCTGAAATGGAGCGCTTTCGCGAGAAGGTGAAACCGGTGATTGCGCAGTTCTCCAAAGACATGGACCCGGCATTGGTCAAGGCCATGTACGACGCTGTAGAGAAGGTGCGCGGCAGTAAATAACCGTTTGCGTGATGTGAAAAAAACGCCTCTGACCGAGGCGTTTTTTTATTGCCGCAAATAGGCGATTACCGATTCACAAATCATCGCCTTGTGCCGCTGTTTCACCTGCTCATCCGGCAAATCGATCTGGAAGATCTCGCCAAAGGTGTTGCGGTTGGACACGCGGTAAAAGCAGAACGAGCTGATCAGCAAATGCAGGTCGATGGCTTGCAAGCCGCTGCGAAACACGCCCGCCGCTTCGCCACGGCGCAAGGTTTCGTCGAGCAGATTGAGCACGGTGTGGCTCAGCGAGCGGATGGTCGGCGACTGTTTGACGTTGGCGCCGTTGAGGATGTTTTCGATGCACACGATGCGCACGAAATCGACGTTGCGGTCGTGGTGGTCAAAGGTGAATTCCACCAGGCGACGGATCGCCGCCACCGGCTCCAGTTCTGCCAGGTGCAGCTGGGCTTCGGTGCGGCGGATGTCGCCGTAGAGTTTCTCCAGCACTTCAACGTAGAGCTGCTCTTTGCTGTTGAAGTAGTAATAAATCATGCGCTTGGAGGTGTGTGTGCGCTCGGCGATGGCGTCCACCCGGGCACCGGTCAGGCCCTGCTGCACGAACTCGATGATCGCCGCCTGCAAAATATTTTCGCGGGTTTTTTCCGGGTTGTTCTTACGACTTTTGCGGGGCGCTTCAGCGGGCGCCTCGGGAAGTTCTTGGGTAATGGTCATACAAGGCTCACAGCCGGGAGTCGGCAACGGTAGCGGCGATTATGGTCTTGGCCGCAGGCCGAAGAAAGCCCGGCCCCGAGAAGATTTCGGCCGGGCTTATTGAGGGGCAACGCAGGGCTACAGTCGCGTCTGCCGACCCGAGCCGCTGCGCACTTTGGCCATGGCGGCCAGACGCACCGCCACGTTCGCCGCACCGTAACCGACGTAGCCGTTCTTGCGTTGCAGCAGCTCGAAGAAAAAACGCCCCTCGAACGGTTCGGTGTACACGTGGAACAGCTCGCCGCCTTGCGCGTCGCGGTCGTAGAGCACGTTGTAGTACGCCAGCTCGCTGAGAAACTCGTCGTCGAAATCAAAGCGCGCGGCGAGGTCGTCGTAGTAGTTCAGCGGAATATCTAGCAGCGGTACGCCGGCGTCCTTGGCGCGGTTGATTTCCGCGAACAGGTCCTCGCAGGCGAAGGCAATGTGGTGCACGCCCGAGCCGCGATAGCTGGACAACGCATGGGAAATCGCAGTGTTGCGGTTCTCGGAAATATTCAGCGGCAAGCGCACCGAACTGCAGCGGCTGCGCAACGCCCGGCTTTTCACCAGACCGTAAGGGTCGGGCAGCACCACTTCGTCGTCGGCCTCGAAATCGAACAGCGCTTTGTAAAACAGCACCCAGCTGTCGAGGCTCTCGGCCGGCAGCGCCATGGCCATGTGGTCGATGCGCTGCAACTTGCCGCTGGGCTCGACGTTGGCGTTAAGGATGAAGTCGCTGTCGTAAATGGTCTGGCCGCTTTCGGCTTCGTCGATCAGGTAAATCAGGCTGCCGTCCGGCGCGCGCACCGAAGGAATTTCCCGCTCGTTGGGGCCGACCAAACCACGGTACGGCTGGCCTCTGAATTCGCGGGCGCGCTCGAAGGCGCTGTGACTGTCTTTGACCCGCAACGCGGTGGCGCACAACGACGGGCCGTGGGCTTCGAAAAAGCTGTGGGCAAAGGAGTACGGTTCGGCGTTGAGCACAATATTGATATCGCCCTGGCGCAGCAGGCTGACGTCTTTGGAGCGGTGCTGCCCAGCGCGGGCGAAGCCCAGGCGTTCCAGCCAACCACCGAGCTTGACGCCCTGCTCGCCATCGACGGCGAACTCGATAAATTCGACGCCGTCCAGGCGACTGGCAGCGGGCGGCGAGAACAGCGTATCCAGGCTGGTCTGCGGCACAGCCGGCGCAGTGCCATCGGCGGTCTGGCGTTCGAGCAGGTTGCGGGTTTTCTCTTCGAGATACAGCAACGAGCGCAAGCCATCGGCCGCGTTGGCGCGAGGCGGCGCGGCGCGGAAGCCGTCGTTGAAAATTTCCAGCGACAGCGGGCCGGTGTAGCCGCTGCGAATGATCGGCGCGAGAAAGCCCGCCAGGTCGAATTCGCCCTGACCGGGGAAGCAACGGAAATGGCGGCTCCACTCCAGCACGTCCATGGCCAGAATCGGCGCGTCGGCCATTTGCACGAAGAAAATCTTGTCGCCGGGAATCTCGGCAATGGCGCTGGGGTCGCCTTTGAGCGACAGCGTATGAAAGCTGTCGAGCAGCACGCCGACGGCGCTGTGGTCGGCCTGGCGCACAATGTTCCACACCTGTTGATAGGTGTTCACATGGCGGCCCCAAGCCAACGCTTCGTAACCAATGCGCAGGCCGCGGGCGCCGGCGCGCTCACCGAGCAGGCGCAGGTCGTCGACCAGAATCTGCGTGTCGCCGAGGGAGTCGGCGGCCACGTTGCTGCACACCAGCACCAGGTCGGTGCCAAGTTCCTGCATCAAATCGAATTTGCGTTCGGCGCGGTCGAGGTTGCGCGCCAGCCGATCACGGCGGCAGCCTTCGAAGTCGCGGAAGGGTTGGAACAAGGTGATGGCGATGCCGAGGTCGGCGCACATCTGGCGAATTTCGCGCGGGCTGCCGGCGTAGTAGAGCAAGTCGTTTTCGAAGATCTCCACGCCGTCAAAACCGGCGGCGGCGATGGCTTCGAGTTTTTCCGGCAGGGTGCCGCTCAAGGACACGGTGGCAATCGAACGCTGCATGCAGGTGCTCCTGTTTTTATTGGCGCGCGCCGCGAGCGTTTGCACACCATCGCGCGGCACGGATCAGGGTGTTTTCGAGTATTCGCCATCACCTGCCGGGCGCAAAGCGACTTTGTACCAACTGGTTAGTTTTGTGTTCGATTATCGACCAGTTGGCCGTTTATCGAATTGACGGCTTTTTCGCCCATGGCCCACCATCGGTCCCACCTTGCATTTGCTAACCGGCCGCCTCGCCTTGCAATGCAGATTTCCAGATGGCCGTTTACGTGCAACGTGGCGCTGAAAAATCAGCGCGCGAAACCCTGACAACTTCAAGAAAACGGGTACTTCTCATGCTCACCGCAACCGCTCCCCTCACCTCGCCACCGTTATCAGGCTGACCGGCTTAACCCCGGCAAACGTCCTTAACCGCAGACACCGCCGCGCCTTTGAACCGCCTCGCGCTTGCGATGAGCCGGTGCGCTACGCACGCTGCCTGCCTTGAGTCGAAGTCTCGACTGCACGCGCAGTCTTTGAACGGATGGCACCCCATGAGTCAGTCACACAGCACACCCGTCGCCGCGACCACCTCCCCCGCGCCGACCACCCCTCACGCCGGTATCGGCGACAAAATTCGCGGCGCCATGGCCGTCGGCAAAACCCGCTGGGGCATGCTCGCCCTGGTGTTTTTCGCCACCACGCTGAACTACATCGACCGCGCCGCGCTCGGGGTCATGCAGCCGGTGCTGGCAGAGAAAATGAGCTGGACGGCGATGGACTACGCCAACATCAACTTCTGGTTCCAGGTCGGCTACGCCGTTGGCTTCTTGCTGCAAGGGCGCTTTATCGACCGCGTGGGTGTAAAGCGCGCGTTCTTCTTTGCCGTGCTGCTCTGGAGCCTGGCGACCGGCGCCCACGGCCTGGCGACCTCGGCGGTCGGCTTTATGGTCTGCCGCTTTATTCTTGGCCTCACCGAAGCGGCGAATTACCCGGCGTGCGTAAAGACCGCACGCATCTGGTTCCCGGCCGGCGAGCGCGCCGTGGCGACCGGTATTTTCAACGCCGGCACCAACGTCGGCGCCATGCTCACCCCCGCTCTGCTGCCGCTGATTCTGGTGGCCTGGGGCTGGCAAGCGGTGTTCCTGTGCATGGCCGCACTGGGCGCGATCTGGCTGGCGTTTTGGGGTTTGAAATACTTCAACCCGGAAGACCACCCGAGCGTGAAACAGAGCGAGCTTGATTACATCCAGCACACCGACGAGCCAGCCCAGGCGCGCGTACCGCTGCCTGACATTCTGCGCATGCGCGGCACCTGGGCATTCGCCCTGGCCTTCTCGATGACCGCGCCGGTGTTCTGGTTTTACCTGTACTGGCTACCGCCGTTTCTCAATCAGCAATACAACCTGGGCATCAGCGTCTCGCAGATGGGCATTCCGCTGATCCTCATCTGGCTGACCGCCGACTTCGGCAGCATCGGTGGCGGCATCCTGTCGTCGTGGTTGATCGGCCGAGGCATGAACGCGATCAAGGCGCGGCTGTTGTCGATGCTGATCTGCGCCTGCGCCATCGTCGCGGTGATCTTCGCCGCCCACGCCAGCGGTTTGTGGATCGCGGTGCTGGCCATCGCCTTAGGCGTCGGTGCGCATCAGGCCTGGACCGCCAATATCTGGAGCCTGGTCATGGACTTCACGCCCAAGCACATGATGAGCACCGTGTTCGGCTTTGGCGGCATGTGCGCGGCGGTCGGCGGTATGTTTATGACGCAGTTGGTGGGTTACGTGCTGACGGTGACGAACAACAACTACGCCGTGTTGTTCACCATGATTCCAACCATGTATTTCCTGGCGCTCGTATGGCTGTACTTCATGGCGCCGAGAAAGGTGCCGGACGTGAAGCCGGCCTAACTGGCACCCAATAAAAAAGGCCCTACGGGGCCTTTTTTTTCGCGACTGATTTACCGCCGCTTCTGCAACCACGCCGCCGCCAGCCCGCTCAGGCAAATAATGGCGATACCCAGCAAGGCACTGAATGAAGGCGTATGGCTGAACACCACAAACCCCAGCAGCCCGGCGAACACGATCTGGCAGTAGCCAAACGGCGCCAGCAAGGCCGGTGCGGCGTAGCGGAAGGCTTGGGTAAGCATCAGGTGCGCGGTCATTCCGCAGGTGCCGAGGGCAATCATTAAAAGCGCGTGGCCCCAGGTCGGCACTTGCCAGAAGAACGGCACCAGCAAGCTGACCAGCACGGTGTTGCACAGGCCGGCGAAGAAGTTACTGGTGGTCGGGCTGTCGTAGTTGGCGAGGATGCGCGTGAGGATCTGGTACACGCCAAAGCACAGCGCCGAGCCGAAGGGGAAAAGCACCGCTGGGGTGAACAATTCGCCGCCCGGATGGACGATCACCAGCACGCCGGAAAACCCCACCAACACCGCCGCCCATTGGCCGCGCGTCACGCGCTCACCCAGCAACGGCACCGACAAGGCCGTCACCAGCAACGGCGCCAGAAAGTTCACCGCCGTGGCTTCGGCGAGCGGGATGTACCGGATGCCGGTAGTGAATAACAAGCTCGTGCCGAGCAGACACAACGCCCGAATAATCTGCAAACCGGGGCGCTTGCTGCGCAGCACGCGCAAACCCGATTGCGGCAGGAAGATGCCCGCCATCAACAATGTGTGCACCACGTACCGCGCCCACACCACCATCACCACGGGATAAAACCCGGACAGGTATTTGGATAACGCGTCGTGGCTGGCAAACAGAAACGTGGCCAGAAGAATCAGGGCAATGCCGCGAAACGGCTGCTGCGCGGTAGTCAGCGGGGAGCTGGGCAAACTCATGGGGCTCCAAAAATAACGAGCGTTAAGACCTTGAAAATAGCTTACAGGCCACGGGGGATCTGGAACCTTTTGCGCCGCTCACGAATGTACTACCTGGTTAATTACCGTTCGATAATCGCCCAAAATGGCCGTTAGCGAATTGAACCGTCCGCAGGCTCCTTCCACTATGCCTGCACATTGAACGCCCCCGCCAAGCGGACCGGCGCTGCGATGACCGATAAATACAAAAAAGGTCTACTTCGATGCTGCACATCTCGTCCAAGGGCGCGCTGCGCTCTGTTCATGCTCCTGCTCTGATCGCGCTGGCCGTCGCCGGGTTCACTCAAGTGAGCCAGGCCGAAGGGTTTATCGACGACACCAAGGCCACGCTGAATTTTCGCAACGCCTACTTCAACCGCAACTTCACCAACCCTGACAACGCGCAGGCGAAGGCTGAAGAGTGGACGCAAAACTTCATTCTCGACGTGAAATCCGGCTACACCCCAGGCCCGGTTGGCTTTGGCGTGGATGTGCTGGGCCTGTACTCGCTGAAACTGGATGGCGGCCGGGGCACCGCCAACACCCAGCTGCTGCCGGTACACAGCGACGGTCGCCCGGCCGACGATTTCGGCCGCCTGGGCGTGGCGGCAAAAGCCAAGCTGTCGAAGACCGAATTGAAGGTCGGCGAGTGGATGCCGGTATTGCCCATTCTGCGTTCCGACGATGGCCGCTCGCTGCCGCAAACCTTCCGTGGCGGTCAGGTGACCTCG
This sequence comes from Pseudomonas sp. AC229, assembly GCF_979254655.1. Lineage (NCBI taxonomy): Bacteria > Pseudomonadati > Pseudomonadota > Gammaproteobacteria > Pseudomonadales > Pseudomonadaceae > Pseudomonas > Pseudomonas sp. AC229. Next base: position 18,324 of record NZ_CEEDHK010000009.1, on the reverse strand, counting down.
CAGGAAATTGACGGCCTGACGTTGTACGGCGGCCAGTTCCGGCAGAACAGCCCGCGTAACGACGCGAGCATGGAAGACATGTCCATGAACGGTCGCGGCGCCTTCCTGTCCGATCGCTTCAACTTCGCCGGCGGTGAATATTCATTCAACGAAAAACGCACCACCGTCGGCGTCTGGTACGCCGAGCTGGAAGACATCTACCAGCAGCAATACTTCAACGTGCTGCACAGCCAACCGGTAGGCGACGTTACCCTCGGTGCCAACCTCGGCTACTTCATCGGCAAGGAAGACGGCAGCCAACTGGCCGGCGACCTCGACAACAAAACCGCCTTCGCCCTGCTCTCGGCCAAATACGGCGGCAGCACGTTTTATGTGGGCCTGCAAAAGGTCAGCGGCGATGACTTGTGGATGCGCGTCAACGGCACCAGCGGCGGCACCCTGGCGAACGACAGCTACAACTCGAGCTACGACAACGCCAAGGAAAAATCCTGGCAACTGCGCCATGACTTCAACTTCACCGCCGTTGGCGTGCCCGGTCTGACCTTGATGAACCGCTACATCAGCGGCGACAACGTGCACGTCGGCACCGTCACCGACGGCAAGGAATGGGGTCGTGAATCCGAGCTGGCGTACACCGTGCAGAGCGGCACGTTCAAGAACCTCAACTTCAAATGGCGCAACTCCACCATGCGCCGCGACTTCAACGCCAACGAGTTTGACGAGAACCGTATTTTCGTTAGCTACCCGTTGTCGTTGCTGTAAGCCGAGCCCAACGCGCTACTGACTTCTCGTGTGAAAACACGTTAGCCCGTCCCTGTGACGGGCTTTTTTATGCCGGTACGCGGCGCGGGTGACATCGCCGTCTACTGAACGCGCCTGGATCCCCGCGTTCGCGAGGATGACGGCGGCGAACGCGCGATCAGCTCGACAGTCCAACCCCGACAAACAGCGAAAAGGGGTCTTCTATGGAAGCCATTACCACTCGCCACGGCCTGTACCTGCCCAAGCTCGGCCTTGGAACCTGGCGAATGCTCGGCGATGACTGCACGCGCACGGTCGAGCAAGCGCTGGAGCTTGGTTATCGCCACCTCGACACCGCCACCGCCTATGACAACGAAGCCGCTATCGGCAAGGCGCTGGCGCACACCGCCATTCCCCGCGAGCAACTGCACGTGACCACCAAAGTCTGGTGGGACAAACTCGAACCCCAGGCCATGCGCCAGTCCCTGGACGCCAGCCGCAACGCCTTGGGCGACGACTGCCTCGACCTGTTTCTAATTCACTGGCCCGGCGATGCCAAAGCGGGCTGGAGCCTTGAACGCAGCATCGAAACGCTGGTAGCGCTGCGTGATGAAGGCAAGGCGCGGCAGATTGGCGTGGCCAACTTCAACGTCGCGTTGCTGCAGCGCGCGGTAGTGGAAATGGGCGCGCCGCTGTCGGTGATTCAGGTGGAGTACCACGTACTGCTCAACCAGCAACCGGTGCTCGATTTCGCCCGCCAACACGGCATGGCACTCACCGCCTATACGCCGCTGGCACGCGGCCAAGGCGCCGACACCGAGACGGTGCAACGTATCGCCAACAAACACGGCGTGCTGCCAAGCCAGATAGCCTTGGGCTGGGTGCTGGAACAGGACGGCGTGGCGGCGATTCCCAAATCCAACAGCCTGGAAAACCAGCGTGCGAATCTGGAGGCGTTGAACGTCAGGCTGGACGATGAGGATCGGGCAGCGATTGCCGCGTTGCCCAAGGATGTGCGGATTGTGAACCCGGCGTTTGCGCCGGTTTGGGATTGAGGACGCTGCGTTTGCCGCTGCCCTCTCCCCCAGCCCCTCTCCCGTAAACGGGAGAGGGGAGCCTTACCGAGTGAGCCGAAACAACGCCGATCTGCCCCCTCTGCCCGCTTGGGGGAGAGGGTTTTGCTCTACGGCCTCCCACAACCCGAGGTTTCCGGGGCTAAGGCCAGGCAAGGCGCCCCGCAGCTTTAAAGCGCAGCGTACTCAAGTACGTGAGCATTTAAAGCGAGGACGCAACGCAGCCTGGCCGACGACCCGGAGACCGGTCACCCCAAAGACTCAACCCCCATTTCATCCCATACTTCTTCGGCTAGATGAAACGTCGCGTTCGCCGCCGGAATCCCGCAATAAATCGCGCTCTGCATCAGTACTTCCTTGATCTCCTCTCGCGTCACGCCATTGTTCTTGGCGGCCTTGAGGTGCAGTTTCAGTTCGCCTTCGCGGTTCATGCCGATGAGCATGGCGATGGTGATCAGGCTGCGGGTGTGGCGCGGCAGCCCGGGGCGGGTCCAGATGTCGCCCCAGGCGTGGCGGGTGATCATTTCCTGGAATTCTTCGTTGAACGGCGTGAGGTTTTTCAGGCTGCGGTCGACGTGGGCGTCGCCCAATACTTCGCGGCGCACTTGCATGCCGGCGTCGTAGCGTTGTTTTTCGTCCATTGGATGGGTCGCCAAAATCAGTGGGTGAGAAAATCGAGCACGGCCTGGCTGAAGGCATCGCCGGCTTCAACGTTGGACAGATGCGCGGCATGGAATTCAACCAGCTGCGCGCCAGCGACGCGCTCGACGATAAAGCGCCCGTCAGCCGGTGTGGTCACGGCATCTTCGGTGCCGGAGACCATCAGCAGCGGCAACGTGATGCCGCCCAGTTGCTCGCGGAAATCGGCGTCGCGTACGGCCGCGCAGTTAGCCGCGTACCCTTGCGGCGAGGTGGCGGCGAGCATGCCGACCACTGCTTCAACCTTGGCGGTTTCAGCCTTGGCGAACTCGGGTGTGAACCAGCGGGCGATGGAGGCATTGCGCAGCGCCAGCATTGCCGCCGGGCCGTCGCGCAGGACCATTTCGATGCGTGGGTTCCACACATCCGGCCCACCGATTTTCGCGGCGGTGTTGCACAGCACCACGCGCTTGAGGCGCTCGGGGGCGTTGATCGCCAGCCACTGGCCAATCAATCCGCCCATGGACAAGCCGCAAAAATACGCCTGCTCAATGCCCAACGCATCGAGCAAGGCCAGCACGTCGCGGCCGTTCTGTTCGATGCTGTAAATGCCTTCGGTGACCAGCGATTTGCCGTGGCCACGGGTGTCGTAACGCAGCACCTGAAAATGCTGGCTGAACGCTTCGACCTGCGCGTCCCACATGTGCAGGTCAGTGCCCAGCGAGTTGGACAGCACCAGCACCGGCAACGCGGCGTCACCGTCCAGACGGTAGTTCAGTTCGCCATCGGCGAGGGTTACGGCAGGCATGAAACGCTCCTAAACACTGAGGACTTGATGGTCGGCAATGGCGCGCTGCACCCACAAACGCGCCTGGCCGAGGTAATGGGCGGGGTCGAGCAAATGATCGAGTTCGTCGCTGCTGAGTTGGGCGCTGACTTCGGCGTTTTCGCCGAGCACTTGGCGCAAGTGCACGCCCTGCTCCACCGCCAGGCGGCAGCATTGTTCGAGCAGATGATGGGCCGCATCGCGACCGATGCGCTGGGCCAGGGTGATGCTCACGGCTTCGGCCAGCACCAGCCCTTGGGTCAGGTCGAGGTTCTGGCGCATGCGTTCGGCATTCACCTCCAGGCCCGGCACCACCACGAGGGTTTGTTGCAGCGCGCCGGAGACCAGGCAGCACAGTTCCGGCAGGGTTTCCCATTCGGCATGCCAAAGGCCCAGGCTGCGTTCGTGTTCCTGCGGCATCGCCGCCAGCATGGTCGCGACCAGCCCCGGCGCGCGGGTGGCGGCGCCGATTAGTACGGCGCAGCTCACCGGGTTGCGTTTGTGCGGCATGGTCGAGGACCCGCCCTTGCCCGGCGCCGACGGCTCGAACACTTCGCCGGCTTCGGTTTGCATCAACAGGCTCAGGTCGCGGCCGAGTTTGCCCAAGGTGCCGGCGAGCAGGCCCAGCCAACTGGCGAATTCCACCAGGCGATCACGTTGGGTGTGCCAGGGCTGCTCGGGCAGGCGCAGGTTCAACTCCGTGGCCAACGCTTCGGCCGCTGGCATGGCGTTATCGCCCAGCGCTGCGAGGCTGCCCGAGGCGCCGCCGAATTGCAGCACCAACAGGCGCGGCTTCAGCTCGGCCAAGCGCTGGCGATGGCGAGTGACTGCGCCCAGCGTGCTGGCGATTTTCATGCCCAAGGTCACGGGCGTGGCATGTTGCAGCCAGGTGCGTCCGGCCATTGGCGTGGCGCAATGCAGGCTGGCCTGACTGGCGAGGGCGTTGCCCAGGTGCGCGAGGTCAGCCTCCAGCAACTCAATGGCGCTGCGCAGTTGCAGCACCAGGCCGCTGTCCATCACATCCTGGCTGGTGGCGCCGAGGTGAACGTAGCGCTCGGCTTCCTGGCTGACGCTGGCGATCTGTTTGCCCAGCGCCTTCACCAGCGGAATGGCGGAGTTGCCAGCGGTGGCGATGGCGGTGGCTAGGTTATCCACGTCGAACAGTTCGGCGCGGCAGGCGCCTTCGATGGGCGCGACGGCCTCAGCGGGAATCAGGCCGATGCTGCTCTGCGCACGGGCCAGCGCCGCCTCGAAATCGAGCATGCCCTGCAGCCGCCCGGCGTCGGAAAACACAGCCCGCATGGCGGGCTGGGTGAAGTAGGTGTCGAACAACTTGTTGCTCATACATTGTCCTTAAAAGATCACCGTCGGGGGCAAGAAAGGGAAGCGCGCAGGCTAACTGTGGGAGAGGCTTTAGCCTCGATGCTGTTGATCAAAAGCATCGAGGCTGAAGCCTCTCCTACATAACAAGTGCCCAATCTTACCTAGTGATCGTGATGCAAATACGCCGCCTGCTTAGGCAACCGCAGGCTGAACAGGAAGGCCACGGCCATCATGGCGGTGACGTACCAGTAGAAAGTGTTTTCCATGCCGATGCTTTTCAGCCCCAGCGCCACGTATTCCGCCGAGCCGCCGAACATGGCATTCGCCACGGCATAAGCCAGGCCCACGCCCAGGGCGCGCACTTGCGGCGGGAACATTTCGGCTTTCACCAGGCCGCTGATCGAGGTGTAGAAACTGACGATGGCCAAGGCCAGGGTGATCAGCACAAACGCCAGGAACGGGCTGCTAACGGTTTTCAGCGTGAGCAGAATCGGCACGGTGAACAGCGTGCCCAACGCGCCGAACCAAAGCATCGACGTGCGGCGGCCGATCTTGTCGGAAAGCATGCCGAACAGCGGCTGCATGCACATGTACAGGAACAGCGCGCCGGTCATGATGTAGCTCGCGGTTTTCGCGTGCATGCCGGCGGTGTTCACCAGGTACTTCTGCATATAGGTGGTGAAGGTGTAGAAAATCAGCGAGCCGCCAGCGGTGTAGCCGAGCACGGTGATAAACGCCGCTTTGTGGTGCTTGAACAGCGCGGCCATGCTGCCGGCGTCTTTGTCGGCGCGCTGCTCGGCGGTGGTGGTTTCTTCCAGGCTGCGACGCAGCAACAGGGAAATCACCGCCGCCACCGCACCGACCACGAACGGAATACGCCAGCCCCAGGCACGCAGTTCTTCTTCAGTCAGCAACTGCTGAAGAATCACCACCAGCGACACCGCCAGCAGTTGCCCGCCGATCAGGGTCACGTACTGGAACGAGGCGAAGAAGCCGCGCTGACCGCGTAGCGCCACTTCGCTCATGTAGGTGGCGGTGGTGCCGTACTCGCCGCCTACCGATAGCCCTTGGAACAGGCGCGCCATCAGCAACAGCGCCGGTGCCCAGGCGCCGATGCTGGCGTAGGTCGGCAGAAAGGCGATGACCAGTGAGCCGGCGCACATCATCAGCACCGAAATCATCATCGAGTTCTTGCGCCCGTGCTTATCGGCAACCCGGCCAAACAGCCAGCCACCAATGGGCCGCATCAAAAAACCGGCCGCAAATACGCCGGCGGTGTTGAGCAGTTGAACCGTGGGGTCGTCCGAGGGGAAAAACGCAGGGGCAAAGTAAATGGCGCAGAAGGCATAGACGTAGAAGTCGAACCATTCCACCAGGTTGCCCGAGGAGGCACCGACAATGGCGAAGATCCGTTTGCGACGTTCTTCGCCGGTGTAATGCATGGTGGTCATATCTTGTTACTCGTTTGGGTGTATGCGTGAGTCTAGACCCACGTAACAGCGCCCCGTTCAAACCTAAGCGCAGCGGCGGTCGTGCAACGGCCATCGCGGCTAAAGCCGCTCCCACAAGAACCGCATCTGTAGGAGCGGCCGGGCGGCGTTCCGCTTAGCCGCGATACTTTCAGCCGTTACACCGCTTCAACAGCAATCGCCAACCCCTGCCCCACGCCCACACACATGGTCGCCAGACCCAGCTTGCCGCCGGTCTTCTGCAGGTGATGCACCGCCGTCAGCACCAAACGGTTGCCGCTCATGCCCAAGGGATGACCCAGGGCGATGGCGCCGCCGTTGGGGTTTACCTTGGCGCTGTCGTCGGCCAGGCCCAGCTCGCGAACCACCGCCAGCCCTTGCGCGGCAAACGCTTCGTTGAGTTCGATGACGTCAAAAGCGTCGATGGACAGGTTCAGGCGTTCGAGCAATTTGCGCACGGCGGGAACCGGACCGATGCCCATCACCCGTGGTGCCACCCCGCCGCTGGCCATGCCCAGCACTTTGGCGCGCGGCGTAAGGCCGAATTTTTTCACGGCGTCGGCCGAGGCAAGAATCATCGCCGACGCGCCATCGTTGAGGCCCGAGGCGTTGCCGGCGGTCACGGTTTTATCCGCGCCGTTAACCGGTTTCAATTTGGCCAGGGCTTCGGCCGAGGTGTCGGCACGCGGGTGCTCATCGACGCTGAAGGTGGTGTCGCCCTTTTTGCCCTTGATGACCACCGGCACGATTTCTTCGGCGAAGAAGCCTGCCTCTTGTGCGGCGGCGGCGCGCTGCTGGCTGCGCAGGGCGAAGGCGTCCTGGTCGGCGCGGCTGACGCTGTAGTCTTCGGCGACGTTATCGCCAGTGACCGGCATCGGGTCGACGCCGTACTGCTCTTTCATCAGCGGGTTGATAAAGCGCCAGCCGAGGGTGGTGTCTTCCAGTTTCTGGCCACGGCCAAAGGCGCCGTCGGCTTTGCCCATTACGTAGGGCGCGCGAGTCATCGACTCCACGCCCGCTGCGATGGCCAGCTCCATTTCACCCGTGGCGATGGCGCGAAACGCGGCGCCTACCGCTTCCATGCCCGAGGCACAGAGGCGGTTTAGCGTTACGCCCGGCACGCTTTCTGGCAGGCCAGCCAACAACGCGGCCATGCGCGCGACGTTGCGGTTGTCTTCACCGGATTGGTTCGCGCAGCCCATGAACACTTCGTCCACAGCGTTCCAGTCGACCTGCGGATTGCGCTCGATCAGCGACTTCAGCGGTATCGCCGCCAAGTCATCGGCACGCACCGGCGACAGGCCGCCGTTGAGGCGACCAATCGGTGTGCGCACGGCATCGCAAATAAAAACTTCGCGTGTCATTCCTCACCTCCAGCCTGGCCATGAGCGGCGGCGGTGCGCGCTTCGAGGGCGCGCAGGGCTTCCAACTCGTGAGCTTGCGGCGCTTGCGTTACGCCAACTTGGTCGGCGAAACGGATCGCCCAGCCCGTGGCTTCCACCACCTGCTCGCGGGTGACGCCTGGGTGCAGCGAGGTGACGATGAACTCGTTGCTGCCGGCTTCCGGCTCCATGATGCACAGGTCGGTGATGATGCCCACCGGGCCTTTGCCCGGCAGGCCGAGGCGCTGGCGATGGTCGCCGCCTTCGCCGAAACCGACCGATGTCACGAAGGCCAGCTTGTCGACAAAGGTGCGGTGCGATTGCTTGAGAATGATCAGCACCGATTTGGCCGAGCCGGCAATTTCCGGCGCGCCACCGGCACCGGGCAAGCGCACTTTGGGCTTGTGGTAATCGCCGATCACGGTGGTGTTGATGTTGCCGAACTTGTCGACCTGGGCGGCGCCGAGGAAGCCGACGTCGATGCGCCCGCCTTGCAGCCAGTAGCGAAAAATCTCGCCGGTGGGCACCACGGTGTCAGCGGTTTCAGCCAGTTCGCCGTCGCCGATGGAGAGCGGCAATACGGTGGGCTTGGCGCCGATGGGGCCGGACTCGTAAATCAGAACCACGTCGGGCGATGAAGTCAGGCGCGCCAGGTTGGCGGCTTTGGATGGCAAACCGATACCGACAAAACACACCGAGCCATTTTTTAGGCGGCGGGCGGCGGCGACGGTCATCATTTCGTTGGTGCTGTAGTCGCTCATTATTTGGCCTCCGCGTGGTGCTTGCTGGCGAGCTTGTGCTGGAACGCGGCGAAGTCTTCGGTGCCTCGGATGTATTCGTCGATCCACGCGTTGAAGGCTTCGCGGTCGCGGGCGATGGGGTCCCAGGCTTGGTAGAAACGGTTGTCGCGCTCGTAGTAGCCGTGGGCGTACGACGGGTGTGCGCCGCCCGGCACCAGGCACACGGCGGTCAGCGCCCAGGTCGGCAGCACGCAGGCGTTCATGGGCGCTTGCAGGTCGTCGACAATTTCTTCAACGGTGACGATGCAGCGCTTGGCCGCCAGCGCCGCCTCTTTCTGCACGCCGAGAATGCCCCACAGCAGCACGTTGCCTTTGCGGTCGGCTTTTTGCGCGTGGATCACGGTCACGTCCGGCCGCACCGACGGCACCGCCGCCAGCACTTCGCCGGTGAACGGGCAGGTGACGGACTTGATCAGTGGGTTGACCTTGGGCAGGTCGGAGCCGGCGTAGGCGCGCAGCACCGCGAACGGCAAACCGGAGGCGCCGGCTACGTAGGAGTTGGCCAGGTCGGCGTGGCTGTGTTCTTCAATTTCCAGGGCGTGCGGCCAGTCTTTTTCCACGGCGTCGCGCAGACGATGCAGCGAACCCACGCCGGGGTTGCCGCCCCAGGAGAACACCAGGCGCTTGGCGCAGCCGGCGCCGATCAGCAGGTCGTAGACCAGGTCGGGCGTCATGCGCACCAGGGTCAGGTCTTTCTTGCCCTGGCGAATCAATTCGTGGGACGCAGCAGTCGGAATCAGGTGGGTAAAACCTTCGAGGGCAACGGTGTCGCCATCATGGACAAAGCGCTCGACCGCTTCGCGTAGAGACAGGAGTTCAGCCATGTTCGATCTCGTCTTGTTATCCGGGGCGCCTCGGAAATGGGTAGGCGCCGGGTGGGAAAACAGTACGCCGCGAGGGGGGGCGGAACAATCCGATAATCGACTATCCGTTCGATTATCGAACATTTGATTCGCCGAGGTTTTGTTCGAGAAACGCGCGCTGCCTTTGATCAGCCGAGAATGAAACGCACCGCTGCGCATGCAGTACAATCGCGACCTTTGCCCGGCGCCTGACTGCCTCAACCTGATTGACTGAGCCCCCATGATCGAGCCCAAGCGCGTACTGCGCGCCCTCGCTGAACACTGGACGTTACTCGAGCCGCTCTGCGAACGGTTCGACCAAGGCACCATGAGCCTGATCGAATTGCGCGCGCAGCTGGCGGTGCAACTGGTGCAAAGCACCCCCGCCGACATCACCGGCCTGCTGGACACCTGGATCCGCCTGGACATTCTGGTGCCAGTGGCCAAGAGCCCGAACCGCTTCGAGCTCAACGCGCAAATTCACGACTTCCTCGCCTACCTGCGCCGCGAACACCGCCTGGGCCTGTGCCTGGAAATTGAAGCGTATCTGCGCCACCTCGAACGCCTGGCCGGTTATATCCAGGACGCCTTCGAGATTCGCGACGCCAACGACCTGGCCCGCCAGTTGCGCCTGCTCGATATGCGCGTGCGCGATGTGCTGAAAAAGCTCGCCAACGATGAGCAGGCGCTGGTGGGCGTGGCCGACCGCGCCAAGACCAGCGACCGGCAGATTCCGCTGCGTCAGCGCTATGCCGAAGTGCTGGCGACCTGGGACGAATACGTTGAGCCGATGATTCAACTGGTAAACGCCGATGGCGCCTTCGAACAAGGCGTGCGCCGCGTTGAGCAAGTGTTGTTGCGCTTGCTCAGCGAACAGCATCGCCTGGGCCAACTGGTGGACGACGACCTGCTGCTGCGCACCCATGCGCGCATTCTGGAGATGCAAACCACAGCCCAGCTAACGCTGCGCCGCGCCCGCGAATTGCTGCTGCCGCTGCGTGAAGAAGCGCGCCGGCATAACGCCGTAACCCGTGGCGCCGCGCTGGCGTTGTCGGCCATCCGCCGCAAAGGGCTGGACGCCGTGCCGCAGGCGGCGCTGCCGCTGTTCACTCGCCCGCAGAGCACCTTTCTTGGCAGCACCAGTCAGGTGGAGTCGTACGTTTACGCCCTGGCCCGCTTCGAGCCCAAACCCACGCAGTTCCCCAAGGCCAGCGGCGCGCGCAAAGGCGAAGCGCCGAAAGCGCCACGCACCGCGCGGGAAATGCTCGAGCGCTGCCAGAGCGCCTTGCCGATGCCCGATCTCATGGTGTGGCTGCTGGAGCAAGAGCCCGAAGGCGCCACCGACGAATTGCTGTACTGGTTTTCGCGGTTGTCGCGCGACGGCCGTTTCCAGCGTGAGCGCCTGGAGCGCCGCGACTATTACACCGCCGAGCACCAGGTCAGCCTGTGCTCCTTTGCGTTGGTGGCCAGCACCCATGCTTGAGCCCGTCGCCACTCTTTTTGAAGACTATTGCGCATGAATATCGACCTGTCCGAACTCAGCCACTTGGCGCCGATTTTCCGCGAGCTGTTCAAGGGTTATCACGTCAGCCACCGCGACGCCGAGCTGTACAGCCAACTCTCCAACCAGCAGGACGCCTACCGCGCGTTATTCCGCGCGCTGGGTTTCGAGCTGGTGTGCGACACCCGTGGTTTCTACTATTTCGTGCCCGAGCAAATGGGCGCACAAGTGAACAAAACCGCCCAACGTCTGGCGCTGTTCACCTTCATTCTGGTGGAGCACCTGGCCGATCAGGGCCGTGACCCGCTGGCCGTGCTGGACGGCGGCAGCCTGGGCCGCGACGAGCTGCCTCCGCTGCTGGAGAAATACCGCGACCTGTTTGTGCAGGCCGAGGTCACCACTCAGGAAGAGTTGGAAGAAAAGGTGATGCGCCGCATGACGCAGTTGGGTTTTGCCAACGAGGAAAACGGCGTGTACCGCTTCCTGCCGCCGATGCATCGCTTCCTCGACGTGTGCCTCTCGGTGCAACAAGACCGCGACCTGGCCGCCAGCCTGCACAGCGTGCTGCCGTTGCCGACGCCGGCCCTGGTGGACGACGACAGCGGCGACGACATTCTGCTGATCGATGGCGAGCAGGACGACGACATTCCTCCGCTGCCCGCCATCGCCGCTGCACCCGTGGTCATTGAAGAAGAAAGCGAAGAACAAGCCCTGGCCCGCGCCTTGGCTGAAGAGCGTGCCAATCAGGAGATCGATGCATGAGCCAGGAACGCTACGGTATCCGCCGCTTTGCCTTGCTGAACACCGCCGGTTACAGCCTGGGTTTGTTCCCGCTGGAACAACCGTTGTCGGTGTATGGCGCCAACAACCTGGGCAAGAGCGCCTCGATCAACGCCCTGCAATTTCCGATTTTGGCGCGTATGTCAGACATGAGCTTCGGCAAGTACAGCCTCGAAGCGTCGCGCAAGTTCTACTTCGCCAGCGACACCAGTTACATCCTCGTTGAAGTCGCCCTGCCCCACGGCCCGCACGTAATCGGCGTGGCCGGGCGCGGCCCGGGTGGCGGCTTCGGCCACCAGTTCTTTGCCTATGCCGGCGAGCTGCACCTGGAGCATTACCAGAAGAACGGCACCTGCCTGCGCCAGCGCGAGCTGTTTGCCAATCTGGAGCGGGAGAACATCAAGGCTTATGAACTGAAGCCGGAAGAACTGCGCCGGTTGCTGGTAGGCGGGCACACCTCGATTCCGCTGGACCTGACCCTGATCCCGCTGCGCTCCACCAGCGAGCAGAGCCTGAAGACCTTCCGCGCGCTGTTTATCAACCTGCTGCACATGCGCGAAATCACCGCCGCCAAGCTCAAGCAATTGTTCCTCGATGCGTTCGAACACAGCCTGCGTTCGGGTAGCGTCGATTACATTGCTGCGTGCGAAGAAGCCTTCCGCGACGTGCGCCGCATGGAAGCCGATTACCAATCGCTGGTTGCCGCCGGGCCACTGGTCGAAGCGCTAAGCGCCGGCGTGGCGCAACGGGAAGTGCTACGCGGCAAGCTGCACCGCATTTCGCCGTTGCTCGATTCGCTGCTGGGCACCTGGCAAGACTACGCCGGCGCCCGCCGCGAAGAGTTGGTGATTCAGGCCGAGCATTACCGTGGCGAGCAAGACGGCTTGCAGCACGAACAGCGCGGCGGCACCCAGGAGCTGATGCGACTGGAACGTGAGATCAGCGAAATTCAGCGCTGGCTCGGCGAGTTCGGCGTACTGAAACATCGCTTCGCGCTGGTCGAGAACGCTCAGGTGTTGGAGCAGCAATTGCTCGCCGCCAAAGATGCCCACGATGAACTGGCCGGTGCGCTGGCGCAGTCGCGGCAGTTCTCCAGCGAAGACCTGGACGAACGTCTGCGCGACTTGGAAAAACGCCTGAAGTCCGTGCGCCAACAACTGGAGCACGCCGACAACAACAGCTACGCGCGCTTGCGTGAAGAGTTCAGCCAGCAAGACGTCGAGCGCCTGATGCGCCTGTTCAACGGCGCGCTGTTCAGCCTGCCGCTGGGCGAGCATGGCATCGGCCTGGATGAAGACGGCAAATGGGTGAAGTCGCTGGAAGTGATTCTCGACGGGTTCAAAGCCGAGCGTTTTGAAGTGCCGGGCCTGAGCATCGACCTCAGCCATATCGAGCCGCCAGCCCTGCAAGCCCTGGCCGACCGCGCCGCCTTGCGCGACCAGAAAGAGCGCCTGGAAAAAGAGCTGAAACAGCTCAAGACGCAACAGAGCGTCGCCTCCGACCGCGCCGCCAGCAAAGCCCAGGCCGAAACCCTGTACAACCAGGTGCTGGATGCGCAAAAAGCGCTGGAAGACTTCCGCCGCAGCCAGACCCTGGCCGTCGAGGAGCCCGCCAAGCTGGAACAACTGGCCCAGGCCGAAGCCGCGCAGGACGACCTCAAGCGCGCCAGCGATGCGTTTACCGAACGCGTGCAGCAGCTGTCGGCCAAGCTGCAACTGGTCGGCCGTCAACTGGCTGATCTGGAAGCCAAAGAACGCACCCTGGAAGACGCCCTGCGTCGTCGCCAGTTGCTGCCAGCCAACCTGCCCTTCGGCACGCCGTTTATGGAGCCGGTGGACGACTCGCTCGACAACTTGCTGCCGCTGCTCAACGACTATCAGGACGCGTGGCAAAGCCTGCAGCGCATCGACGGGCAGATTGAAGCGCTGTACGCGCAGATTCGCCTCAAGGGCGTGGCCAAATTCGACAGCGAGGACGACGTCGAGCGTCGTCTGCACCTGCTGATCAACGCCTACGCGCACCGCCAGGATGAAGCGCTGACCCTGGCCAAAGCGCGTCGCGCGGCAGTCACCGACATCGCCCGCACCCTGCGCAACATCCGCAGCGACTACGACAACCTCGAACACCAGTTGGCCCTGTTCAACCGCGAGATCAACCGCCGTCAGGTCTCCAACCTCGAAAGCTTCCGCATCGTGCTGGCGCCAAACAAAGACGCACTCAAACACATCGACCAGATCATCCACAGTGCTGGCCAGTACGAAGAAGGCGAAACCCTGTCGGTGTTCGACCTCAACCAGTCGGCCGATCAGGACGTGCGCAACGAGGAAGCCAAGGAATACCTGGCACGCCTGGTCGCTGCCAACCACAACCAGCTGGGGCTAAAAGACCTGTTCGAACTGGCGTTCGAAATCACCAAAGTCGGCGGCCAGCCAATCGTGCACACCGACATCGACGGCGCCGCCTCGAACGGCACGACCATGACCATCAAAGCGCTGACCAACATGTACCTGTTGCTGCACCTGATGGACCGCGAGCAAGCCGGCAAAGTGCGCCTGCCGTACTACCTCGACGAAGCCGCCGACATCGACGAACGCAACCAACAAGCCCTGATCGAAACCAGCCTGCAGTTGGGCTTCGTGCCGATTCTGGCCAGCGTTAAACCGCAGGTGTGCGCCCATGTAGCCATCGACCTGGAAGGCGGCAGCGGGCCGAACGGGATCTACATTGATGAAGCGGACTGGAAATACATCCGTCGGCATGAGCCGGTGGTGAAGGTTGAGGCGGTGGTTGAGCCGGCTTGAGGCGTGGGAAATTGTGATTGGCTTGAGGGCCAATCGCGGCTAAGCAGCTCCTACAGAATGTTGTTTGTTTTTGATCCAAAAAAAGGGCCGCTAAGCGGCCCTTTCCAATTTCAGACTCAACACAAATCGAGATCGAGCGAGCTAGAGCAGTACAAGGCCAAGACGGCCCGGGCGAAAACGGCTTTTGAAGCGCAGTGGGCTCAAGCCCATGAGCATTCAAAAACCGTTTTCAACGCAGTAATGCCGACGCGCAGCCGGTCGCTCACTTACCCAAAGAAATTTTGGGGGCCCATTTTAGCCACTCGTCATTCGCTTCTTCATTGAGCACAAACGTCTGCTCCGCCTTCGCTGGCGCACCCATCTGATCGCCCTCCGGCGTGGCGAATGCAATACCGCCTTGCAGCAACGACTCAACCGACTCCGTGCGCACCTTGGCGCCTTTGAACAATCCCCAATCCACCGAGAACCCACTGACACTCCAGAAGCGACTGCCGCCGCGAACCAGGGCGGCATAACGCGGTTCGATCAGCACGCGGATCAGCACGCGGTCCGCCGTAGCGCCTAGCTCAATGCCGGTAACTTTGCCCACCTGCACTTCACGGTAGGTGACGGGCACATCGGCTTTGATCGAGCCACGACGCGGCGCGCTCAGGGTCAGTTTCAATCCGCTTTCCTGGGTCGCCAGCACCGGCGGCTCGTTCAGCGCGACGAAGTTGGTCTGCGCCACCGAGGCTTTGGCGGCCGGCTGCACTTGCAGGTATTGGCCGCTGACCAGGGTGTCGAGGTTGGCGGTGCGGATCAGACCGAGTTCAGGTTTGACCACCCAGAACTGCGAGCCGGCGCGGGCGACTTTGTCGGCGCTTTCGGTGATTCGTGCCGTCAACTGAACAGCTTGCAGGTCATCGGTGAGGGCCACGGTTTCGACTTTGCCCAGATCGATGCCTTTGTAGCGAATGGGTGTGCCGGGTTTCAGGCCATCGCCTGAGTCGACGCGGATGTTGATGACGGTGCCCTTCTGCAAGGCGTTTTCGCGGTCGGGGTGCAGGGTGAAGCGCTGTACCCGTTTGGTCGGCGCGGCTTTGGGGTCTGGCGTTTCAAAGCTGATACCACCGGCGAGCAGGGTTTGCAGGGATTCGCTTTTTACTGTGACGCCAGAGAGACCACCGCTCAGGGTGATGCCGCTGGCGTTCCAGAAGCGGGTGGAGTTGTTCACCAAGTTGGCGTACTCGGGTTCGATGTGGACGCCAATGGCGACGCGCTTGCGGTCGCGCGCCAGTTGATAGCTTTGCACGGTGCCGACTTTGATTTGTTTGTAGAGCACCGGGCTGCCGACTTCGAGCGAGCCGAGTACGTCGCTGTACAACACCAGATGAAGGCCGGGGGCGCTGAGGTCCAGCGGTGGGGCCTTGGCGCGGGCAACGAACTCACGGGCCGGCGGGTTGCCCTTCTCGCCCGGGCGCACGGCGATGTAGTTGCCTTTGACCAAGGCTTCGATACCGGTGATGCCAGCCAGGGAGATAACCGGTTTGACCACCCAGAACTCGGTGCCCTCCACCAGGTAGTCCTCGCTGCGCGGGTCGAGAGCAAGCTCGGCGGAAGCGGTGGCAAGGTCGTCGTTCATCTTCAGGGTTTTCAGCGTTCCGACCTGAATGCCCTTGTACATAATCGGTGTGCGACCCGCTTGCAGCCCTTCGAAATCGCTGAGTTTCACATTGACCTTGATGCCGACCTGGGCGGCATCGAAATCTTCATACAGGCGGAAGGGCAGGCTTGGGTCGGTGGGCGGACTGTCTTTGCGGTGTTCCGGTGTAGCGAACGCGATGCCGCCGGCAACGATGCTGGCGAGCGATTCAGTGCGCAGCTTGAAGCCGCCCAGATCCGCATTCACGGTCACGCCACTGGCGTTCCAGAAGCGCGTGTGTTTGCGCACCAATGAAGCGTATTGAGGCTGGATAAACACCTTCACTTCAACGGTGGTCTGGTCGGCGGCCAGGCTGTAGCTCTTCACCACTCCGACCTGAATTTGCTTGTAGAACACCGGGCTGTCGCGGTTGAGCGAACCCAGGCGCTCGGCTTTTAGGGTCAGATGCAAACCGGGCACGGAGTCAGCGATGGGCGGCACTTCGTTGAGCGCGGTGAATTTGCGCTCTGGCTCGCCGTCACCTGGCGCCGCCGTGATGTAGTTGCCCGACACCAAGGTTTCCAGGCCGGTGACGCCGGCCAGACTCACGCTGGGTTTCACTAACCAGAAGCGCGTATTGGTGCGCAGAAATGGCTCTACGTCTTTGTCCATCTCGACCGTGGCAATAACGCCACGGCGGGCGCCGGTGTCATCCAGGGTGAGGGTCTTCACCTTGCCGACTGGCATGCCTTTGTAGATGACCTCGGTTTTGCCCGCCTGAATACCATCGCCGGACGCGAAGATGATCTGAATGTCGATGCCCGCCTGTTCATAGGCGCGCCAGGCCAGCCAGCCGCCGATCAACAGTGCGATCAGGGGCAGCACCCAAATGGCAGACCAATTTGAGGCCGGCCGGATTTTGGCTTTGGGCAGATCATTCATCGTCATTGTCATCCGTTTCCGTGTTGTCCCAGAGCAAGCGCGGGTCGAAGGTGTGAGCGGCCAGCATGGTCAGGATCACTACGCTGGCAAAAGCGGCGGCACCGTAGCCGGGCTCGATGCTGGCCAGGGTGCCAAAGTTAACCAAGGCCACCAGGATGGCGATGACGAACACGTCGAGCATCGACCATCGGCCGATCCATTCAATAAAGCGGTACATCACGATGCGCTGGCGGGGCGTCATCGGCAGGCGGCGCTGCACCGAGTAGAGCAGCAAGCCGATGCCAACCAGTTTGAAGGTGGGCACCAGAATGCTGGCGATAAACACCACGGCGGCGATGGGGATCATGCCGTACTGCACCAGGGAGATCACGCCAGACATGATGGTGTCGGGCTCGCCTTTGCCGAGGGTGCTGACGGTCATGATCGGCAGAAGGTTAGCCGGGATGTACAAGATTGCCGATGTCACCAACAGAGCCCAAGTGCGCTTCAGGCTATTGGGGTTACGGGCGTGAACGCTAGCACCGCAGCGGGTGCAGAATTGGGAGTGGGTGTCGGGCTCTTCTCTATTGAGCTGGTGGCATTCGTGGCACACCAGGATGCCGGCATCAATGGCTCGCATGGTCGCTCTCCCCCGACAGCGCTTCCCAGATTTGATGGGGCGTCATGGTGACTTCAAGCCAGACTTGTATCAGCAACAGGGCAACGAAACAGGCAAGACCAAACCCGAGCGTGACATCCGCCAGGCCGATGAGTTTGACGATGGAAACGAGGGTGCCCATCAAGTACACCTCGAGCATGCCCCATTCGCGCATATGGTGATAAATGCGGTAGAGCAGCAGGCCGTAGCTGCGGCCGAACTTCAGTTGGATGGAGAGCAGGACTAGAAATTGGCAAAGCAGCTTGAGCAGGGGAACCGCCATGCTGCAGAGGAACACGACCACGGCGACGCCTTGCATGCCGGAATTGTAGAGCGCGAGTACGCCGCTCCAAACTGTGTCGACGCTGCGCTGGCCGAGCAAGCTGAGCTCCATGATCGGCAAAAAATTCGCGGGGAAATACAACAGCAGCGCCGCAATCACCAGCGCCATACTGCGCTTCACCACTTTGGGGCGACTCATGTACAGCTCAAAGCCGCAGCGCGGACAGTGGGCGCTGTCGCCGACGTTGAGCTCGGGTTTGAGCATCAGCAAATCACATTCATGGCAGGCTGTTAACGCCTCCAATGGCATCTCGGGCAACTCGCGAGCATCTGCAGCATCAGACATGAAAGAGCTCTAGTGAACGTGCCAAACAATGGGATATGAACGATTACGAACGGTTGCTGGCAATCGTAGACGCAATAAGGTGAGTACGGCGACCGTTGCGTTGTGTCTTGGACCGACAGGGTGGCAGAACTGCTGAGTTCTGCGCAGTTGGGGTCGGGGACACAAGTGGCACTATTCTTCATTTCCTTACTGGAAACGAGGCGCCTATCGAAACCTCTGCCCTCGCCAAACTTTTCTTGGCACAAAAACAAACCCCCTACCCGTTTTCACGAGTAGGGGGTTTGGAATTTAAGCTTGACGATGACCTACTCTCACATGG